>JAFGEN010000231.1 GCA_016931595.1 Candidatus Aminicenantota bacterium
CGTGAAAAACGAACGAACGGTTAAAATCATCCTCGGGCTGGTCTTCGCCGCGTTCCTTCTGTCCGGGGGGCTGCCCCTCCTCAAGCACCGCCGTTTCCGGATGCCGGTCGTCGCCGGTCCGGGAGTGACCCGGGTCTTCCGCTTGAGTGAGATCCTCCCGTCCCTCGAGGGCACGGTCGCCGACACCAACGTCTACGTCCTCCAGGGCCGGGAACCGGGCGGCAAGGCCCTGGTCATGAGCGGAACCCACGCCAACGAGCCGGCCGGAACCCTGTCCGCCGTCCTGATGATCGAAAACGCCGTGGTCGAAAAGGGAACCCTGTACATCATTCCGACCTTCAACGCCAGCGCCGGGCGGAACACCAAGCCGGGAGACGGCTACCCGCTGTATTTCGACATCCCCACGTCCTGGGGGGCCAAGCGCTTCCGGATGGGAAACCGCGACGCCTCGCCTCTCGAGCAATGGCCCGACCCCGACGTTTACATCCATTATCCCGACCGACAGCTCCTCTCCTACCTGGACGTCCGGAACACCAACCGGACCTGGCCGGGCCGGCCCGACGGGGCGCTCATGGAGCGGGTGACGTTCGCGGCCATGGAGCTGATGCGGAACGAGGGCGTGAACATCGCGATCGACATGCACGGGGCCGAGACGATGTTCCCGGTCACCAACTGTATCGTCGCCCCGGAGAAATCGGCCCGGATCGCGACGATCGTCTCCATGACGGTCAAGGCCATGGAGGGATTCGACTGCCACGTCGAGCCCTCTCCGGCCAATTTCCGCGGCCTGTCCCACCGCGAGATCGGCGATTACAGCGACGCCTGGCCGTTCCTCCTGGAAGCCCCCATCCCCTTCCTCGACCAGCCGACCGGCCCCAAGACCGTCAAGCTCATGCTCGACGGCAAGGACCCGTTCCTTCTGAGCCTGGCCAAGAAAAAGAAGCTCTTCGTCCCTTACGACGAGGAGGGCTGGCCGATGGACAAGCGGGCCGGCCAGCACACCTCCGTCGTCCTGGAGATTTTCAAGCAATTCTCGAAAAAATACCCGGAAACGGCGATCGTCCTTTCCGGCGTCCCCCGCTATGCCGAGATCGTGAAAAACGGCATCGGCTCATACTTCCGCGATCCGGCCAAGGCCGATCCGAAAGAGGTTTATTATGAATAAACGATTTCTTCTCTCCGCCGCCGTCAAGACCGCGGTCCTGGCCGCGGCCGTTCTCGGCCTCGGCCTGGCCGTGGACCGCCCGGGCGCAGAACCCGCCGCCGTGGACGACATCGACCGGGCTTCGGACCATTGCACCGTCATCCTCGTCGGAAAAAACGCCTCGACCGACGGCTCGACGATGACCACTCACGCGGCCGACTGCGGCAGCTGCGATTGGACCTGGGCCAAGATTCCGGCCCGGGACAACAAGCCCGGGACCGTGCGGAAGGTCTACCATGTCGGCCAGATGACCACCGTCCCGCCGTCCCAGGGCTCCAAGTGGGACCCGGCCCATATGGACGACACCGGCCTGACCCTGCCCGAGCCGGCCCATACCTACGGCTATATGCGGGGCGTTTTCGGCTACATGAACGACCGGCAGCTGGCCATGGGCGAATCGACGATCGGCAACGTCCGCAAGCTGAGCAATAACACGCCCACGCCCAAGACCGACATCACCAGCCTGACTCTCCTGGCCATGGAGCGCTGTACGACGGCCCGGGAGGCGGTGCAGTTCATGGGCGGCCTGGCCGAAACATACGGCTACGGGAAGGTCGACGGCGGCGAAATGCTGGCCGTGGCCGACCCCAACGAGGTCTGGGTCTTTGAAATCATGCCCGTCGGCCCGCTTTGGACCCCGGAGAGCGGAAAGCCGGGGGCGGTCTGGTGCGCCCAGCGCGTTCCCGACGACCATGTTTCGGTCTGTCCCAACGAGTCGCGGATCGGCGAGGTCGACCTGGCCGACAAGGACAACTTCCTGGGTTCGGCCCACATGGTCGAATTAGCCGTGGAGCAGAAGCTTTACGACCCTGCCTCGGGCAAGCCCTTCAACTGGAAACGGGCCTTCTCGCCGTCCAACGGGAGCGCCAAAAGTTCGAACGGCCGGATCTCCCGGATGTGGCGGTTCTTCGACCTCGTCGCCCCGTCGCAGAAGTTCAAAGTCGACCTGGAGAACATGGACTTCCCGTTCTCGGTCAAGCCGGATAAGAAGCTCTCCCCGGCCGACGTCATGGCCCTGACCCGGGATAAAAGTGAGGGCACTCCCTTCGACCCCGTCCAGGGCATCCGGGGCGGCCCGTACGGAAACCCGAACTACTGGGGCGGAACCCGGCTGATCGCCGTCCGCAACGCCGAGTACACCAGCCTGACCCAATGCCGGGCCAACCTCCCCGACGCCGTCGGCGGAATCGTCTGGCTGGCCTGGGGGTCCCAGGACACCGCTTGCTACATGCCTTTCTACGCCGGAATCACAGCGATGCCCAAGTCGTTTGCGATCGGCGACCATTGGGAGTTCAACCGGGCCTCAGCCCGCTGGGCCTTCGACTACGTCGACTTTCACACCCAGCCGGTCTACCGCGAGGCGATCAAGGACGTCCGCAAAGCCCGCCTCGAGCACGAGGACGGCGCCTTCGCCAAAATCGCCGAAACCGACAAGGCGGCCGCCGCGCTCTGGGCGAAAAGCCCGAAGAAGGCCGTAGAGTTACTGACGAAGTTCTCGGTCGAAAACGCCGACCGGGTCGTCGCCGCCTGGTGGGAATTGGGCGACCGACTCCTGGTCCGGTATAACCATTTCGGCTTCTACAATTCGGAAACCCGCCGCCGGGAACGAGTCCAGGCCCAGGACGCCCTTTGGCCCAAGGCCGTGCGTTCCATCGATGTCTGGACGGCCCCGGATCTTCCGGCAAATCGTTAAAGGAGAGAATCACATGACCCGTCTCATCCGCCGGCCGATCATCGGCCTCCTGGCCGCCGCCCTCCTCGTCGGGGCCGGCCTGTTCGTCTTCCCGGAGAAGAACGACCCGGGATTGGAATTGACTCTCGGACCAGACCGCGAAGCCTGCACCGTCATCATGGTCGGAAAGGGCGCCTCCGCCGACGGCTCGACCATGACCACCCACACCTGCGACTGCGGGACGTGCGACTGGACCTTCGGAACCGTTCCGGCGGCCGACCACAAACCCGGCGCGGTCCGCAAGATCTACCATATCAACCAGTACACGACCTGGAAGGAAGGAACCAAGTGGCCCCTGGCCCTGACCAAGGGCGACACCGGCTTCACCATCCCCCAGGTCCCCCATACCTACGCCTTCCATCACGGCATGTTCGGCTACATGAACGAAAACCAGGTGGCCATTTCGGAGTCGACCCTGGGGACCGTCCGCAAGCTGGTCAACCGGACCCCCTCGGCTAAAATCGACCTGACGATGCTCTCCATCCTGGGGATGGAGCGGTCCCGGACAGCCCGGGAATGCATCCAGGTCATGGGCGACCTGGCCGAGAAATTCGGTTACGGCTTCAACGACGACGGTGAGATGTTCGCCGTTTCAGACCCCGATGAAGTCTGGGTCTTCGAAATCATGCCGGCCGGCCCGCTCTGGTCGCCCGAAACGGGCAAGCCGGGGGCCGTCTGGTGCGCCCAGCGCGTCCCCGACGACCACGTCTCCGTCTGTCCCAACGAGTCCCGGATCGGCGAGGTCAACCTGGCCGACAAGGAGAATTTCATGGGTTCGGCCCACATGGTCGCGTTTGCCGTCGAGCAGAAGCTCTACGACCCGGCCTCGGGCAAACCCTTCAACTGGAAGCGGGCCTATTCCCCCGCCGAGGGCAGCGCCGTCAGCACCAACGGCCGCCGCTCCCGGATGTGGCGATTCTTCGACCTGACCGCTCCGTCCCTCAAACTCAAGCCGGAAACCCCCAACATGGACCTTCCGTTCTCGGTCAAGCCGGATAAAAAGATCTCCCTCCAGGACGTCATGGCCCTGACCCGGGACAAAAGCTACGGCTCGATCTTCGACCCCGTCCAGGGAATACGGGGCGGCCCGTTCAAGAATCCCAACTACTATTCCGGGACCCGGAAGATCTCCGTGGCCAACGTCGAGTACACCAGCCTGGTCCAGTGCCGGAGCGGGTTCCCCGCTCCCATCGGCGGGATCCTCTGGGTGGCATTCGGCGACCAGGCCACCTCGGTCTATATGCCCCTGTACGCCGGCATGAAGGCCATTCCCAAGTCGTTTATGGTCGGCGACCATTTCGAATTCAACCGGGCTTCGGCCCGCTGGGCGATGGACTACGTCGATTTCCACACCCAGGTGGTTTACAGCGAGGCGATCAAGGATGTCCAAAAAGCCCAGCTCGAGCACGAGGGCGGCGCTGTCCAGGCCATCCCCGGGATCGACAAGGCGGCCCTGGATCTTTACGCCAAGAGCCCGGCCAAGGCGGCCGATTACCTGACCAAGGCCTGCATCGAACTGGCCGACAAAACCGTCGCCGCCTGGTGGGAGCTCGGGGACAAGCTTCTGGTCAAGTACAACCACCTCGGCTTTTACAATCCGGAAACGCGGCGCCGTAACCGCGTCCAGCTGTATGACGCGACCTGGAATAAAGCCGTCAAGATGGTCGACACCTGGCTCGAAAAATAAGATAATAGGGTTCTGAAGACACGGAAGGAGAGTGACATGAAAAAAGGCATGTTCGTTATGATCGCCCTGGCGGCCGCCGTCTTCCTGGCCGCGGGCCAGGGAGACCAGGTCAAGGCCTCCCTGCCCGTCCTGACCACCTCGGCCGGGCAGAGCAACGACGTCAACACCGTCAACATCATCATGGAAGAGGCTGAGATCAAGTACGACTACTGCGATGTTCCCTCGGTCGAGATGCTTCAGGCCGGGGTGGGGCTGTCCGGCAAGGAGTCCGGCGACGGCTTCCACGTCGAAAGCACGACCGACAAGGCCAAGTTCCCGGCGGGCACACCCTTCAAGACCGTCATCTTCGCCATCGGCTCGAGCCTCAAGGGCATGGGCGCCTCGGGCTTGACCATCGAGGCCGAGGAAGCCCGGGTGAAGACGCTCGTCGATTACTGCAAGAAAAACAAGATCATCGTGATCGGCGTCCACGTCGGGGGGGAAGCCGCCCGCGGACCGGCCGGCAGCGACAACGAGAAGATGATCGACGCCGTCGCGCCGCAGGCCGACTACCTGATCGTGACCAAGGATTCCAACAAGGACGGCCGCTTCACCAAGATCGCCGAAAAGTCCAAGGCCCCCTTGATCCAGGTCGACTACGCCCTCGGGCTCGTCGAAATCATGAAGAATGCCTTCGGAGCCTGACCCGGCTCGTTTTCAATCTTCACGCCGCGCCGGAATTTCCGGCGCGGCGTTTTCTTTCCTGCTCACTTTTGACTTTTGGGAAACCCTCTGATATATCTCATCTTTGATTTTTTTCTTACTCCCGGAGGTGCGCATGTCGTCCCGGAAACATCATCCCGTTCGTTCCGCTCTCATCCTCGTGTTCCTTCTCGCCGGAATCGTCCCGGCCGTCTCGGCCCAAGCGGGCCTGACCTCGCCGAAACAGGAATTCGGCTTCGAGGTCGGGGCCGATTACCATCTCATCAACTACGCCCGTCTCAGCGCCTACTGGAAAAAGCTCGACGGGCAGTCCGACCGGATGTCGCTCGTCGAGATCGGCCGCTCGTCGGAGGGCCGGCCGATGATCATGGCCGTCATCACCTCTCCGGCCAACCATCGCCGCCTGGCCCGGTACAAGGATATCTCCAAGCGGCTGGCCCTGGCCGAAGGATTGAGCGAAACCGAAGCCCGCAAGCTCGCCCTCGAAGGCCGGGCCGTGGTCTGGATCGACGGCAGCATGCACGCGACCGAGGTCTCGGGCGCGCAGTCGCTGATCGAGCTGGTCTGGCGGCTGGTCAGCCGCAACGACGCCGAGACCCGCCGAATCCTGGACGAGGTCATTCTCCTGGCCGTCCCGGCCAATCCCGACGGGATGGACCTGGTGGCCGACTGGTACATGCGGGAGCCCGACCCGAAGAAGCGCTCGACCGGAGGCCTTCCCCGCCTTTACCAGAAGTACGTCGGCCATGACAACAATCGCGACTACTACATGGTCACCCAGCCGGAAACCGAGGTCATCAGCCGCCAGCTCTACATCGAATGGCACCCCCAATTCCTCTACAACCAGCACCAGACCGGCCCCCAGGGCACGGTCCTGTTCTGCCCGCCTTTCCGCGACCCGTTCAACTACTACTTCGACCCCCTGGTCGCCGTCGGGACCGACCTTCTCGGCCTGGCGATGCACGAGCGCTTCCTGGCCGAAGACAAGCCCGGGGCGATCATGCGAAGCGGGGCGGGTTATTCGACCTGGTGGAACGGCGGCCTTCGGTCGACGGGATACTTCCATAACGTTCCCGGAATCCTGACCGAGATCATCGGCAATCCCACTCCCATCACCATTCCGTTCCTTCCGAGCCGGATGCTGCCCAAGGGGGATTACCCTTACCCCATCATGCCCCAGGAGTGGCACTTCCGCTCGACGGTCGAATACTCGGTCACCGCTTCCACGGCCATCCTGGATTTTGCGGCCCGGCGGCGCGAGGAAATTCTCGTCAACCGCTGGCTGATGGGCCGGAACGCCATCGAGAAGGGCAACCGGGACACCTGGACCTTCCAACCCAAGGCCGTGGCCGAAATCCAGGCCAAGGCCGAGGCGGAACGCGGCGCGGCGGGCGCCGGCCAGGCTCCGGCCGCGGCCCGAATGCGCGGCGGGGCCGCGGCCTCGCCGAAGCTCTACGAAGCGCTTCACGACCCGGCCAAGCGTGACCCGCGCGGCTTCATCCTTCCGGCCGACCAGCCTGATTTTTCGACCGCGACGAAGTTCGTCAACACCCTGATCAAAAGCGGCGTCCGGGTGAAGCGGGCGACCAAGTCGTTCGAAGTCAACGGGAAGACTTATCCCGAAGGCTCATACATCGTTCCGACCGCCCAAGCCTTCCGCCCGCACCTGCTCAGCATGTTCGAACCTCAGGACCACCCCAACGACTTCGCCTATCCCGGCGGCCCGCCGACTCCGCCCTACGACAGCGCCGGCTGGACGGTCGCTTTCCAAATGGGCGTCGTCTTTGACCGAATCCTCGACGGATTCAGCGGACCGTTCGAGGACATCCGCGGCTTCGCCAAGCTCCCGGCCTGGACGGTTCCGGCCGGGGCGGCCGGTTTCGTCGTCGACCACCGGATCAACGACGCGGCCATCCTGGCCAACCGGATCCTTGGAGCCGGAGGGGAACTCTATTGGATGAAGGCCTCGGTCGCAGCCGGCGGGACGACTCTGCCGGAGGGGGCGCTCTACATCCCCAGCAATCCCAAAATCCTTCCGGTCCTGGAGAAAGCCGGGCGGGAGCTCGGCCTGCCGCTCCACCCTGTCGCGGCCAGGCCCGCCGGCGAAGCCTTCAAGATCAGACCGGTCCGGATCGGCGTCTGGGACAATTACGGCGGTTCGATGTCCTCGGGCTGGACCCAGTGGGTTCTCGACCAGTTCGAGTTCCCCTGGAAAGCCGTCTATGCCCCCGAGCTCGACTCGGGAAACCTGAGGGAAAAATTCGACGTCCTCATTTTCGCCTCGGGCGGAATCCCCGGAGTCGCAGGAATGGGGCGGGCCGGGTACGGCGGAGCCTCGCCCGCCAACATTCCCGAGGAATACAAGCACATGGTCGGCCGGGTGACGGTGGACAAGACCGTTCCCCAATTGAAAAAATTCTTGGACGACGGCGGGACAATCCTGACGATCGGATCCTCCACCGGCTTGGCCTACCATCTCGGCCTTCCGGTCCGGAATCACCTGGCGGAAAAAAGCCCGGAAGGCCGGGATGTTCCCCTCCCTTCGCAGAAATTTTACGTGCCGGGCTCCATCCTCGAATCCCGGGTCGACACCAGAAATCCCCTGGCTTACGGGATGAACGCCGTGACCGACGTCTTCTTCGACGGCAGCCCGGTCTTCAAGCTGGACCCGGAGGCGACCCTGACCGGATTGCGGCCTGTGGCCTGGTTCGAAAAGCCGGCGGCGCTGCGGAGCGGCTGGGCTTGGGGCGAATCCTACCTCCAAGGCGGCGTGGGCGTCGTGGAAGCCCCTGTCGGCAAAGGGAGGTTGGTGCTCTTCGGCCCCGAGATTCTCTTCCGCGGCCAGCCCCACGGAACCTTCAAGCTGCTGTTCAACGGGATCCACCTGGCCAACGCGGAGAAATAATTCAATAATTGGTGCCAGGTTACTCATTCCCCTATTTCTGACGAAGAAATCGGGGAATAGATAACCTGGCACCAATTTTTACAGCCGCGGCTCGGGTTTGAGCAGCGTCCCGTCGATCCCGACGACGACTTTCCGGACCTCAAGGTCCGAGCCGGCGGAGGCGACGGCGTTTTCGACAATCCGAATCAGGCCGGAGCAGCAGGGCACGGTCATGATCGCCGTGGTCAGGGAATTCAGGTCATTCTGCTTGATGATTTCGGCGATCTTTTCCGTGTAGGCTGCCGTATCATCGAGCTTGGGGCAGGCGATCACCAATTTTTTTCCCTTGAGGAGATCGGCATGGAAGCTCCCCAGGGCGAAGGCGGTGCAATCCGCCGCGATCAGCAGGTCGGCGTTCCGGAAATACGGAGCAAAGGGCGAAACGAGGTGGAGCTGAACCGGCCACTGGGTCAACTCCGACCGGCCGGAGACCATTGTCCCTGGTTTCGGCGCCGGTTCCGGCTTCCGATCGATCTCCCGGGCCATGCTTCCCGGACAGCCGCAGGCAAGCGTTTCGGGCATTCGGGGAGGGGCCATCTTCGAATGTTTTTCGTCGGCGCCATGGACATGAACGGCGGCTTCCTTGCCCCGAGTTTTGAGCACATGCTGATAGGTCTTGTTCGGGTCGTACGCCTCGCCTTCCCGTTCGATGATTTTCAAAGCCCCGGTCGGGCAGACATCGAGGCAGGCTCCCATCCCGTCGCAATAAAGCTCCCGGACGAGAACGGCCTTGTTCTCTCCATCCAGGGCCAGCGCCCCTTCCATGCAAGCCGTCGTGCAAAGGCCGCAGCCGTTGCAGAGGTCCCGGTCGATTTCGATGATTTTTCTTTTGGCCATGTTCCGGCTCCTTCTCAGTTCGAACCTTCACCATGATGCTTGAAAAGAAGCCGCGGCGCTTTGACTTATGTCAATTTCCGGCCCGGACGGGTCGTATCTTTCACCCGCCGATTTCCGCCCTGAGAGACCTGCAATCCAGGATCCGGATCGCCCGTCCTTTGACCTCGATCAGGCCGTCGTAGGCCATGGCCGATAAGGCCCGGGACAACGTCTCCCCCACCGTCCCCAGATGGACGGCCAGCTCGCTTTTTTTGACCGCAAGTCCAACAGTACAAAGGCCGGACGGAGCGCCTTCGCAGCTTTGAAGAAGGTACTGGGCCAGGCGCTGTCTGACCGTCTTGAGCCCGAAGCTTTCGACCCGGCCGCTAAGCAGAACGCATTTTTCGGCCAGGAGGCCGATAAAAAAAAGGGCTGTGTCGGGGTCTGCGGCGATCGCGTTCCGAATCCGTGCAGCTTCGAAACGGCTTGCCGTCGTCGTTTCGGCCGCCACGGCCGAAAAAGGAAAGGCTTTTCCGGTCAGGGCGAAGGCCTCGCCCAGAAAATCGCCCGGGCCCAGGCGGGCGACCTCGAGCTCCCGGCCGTTCTCGTTGGTCCGCAGGACCCGGACGGCACCGGCCTCGATCCGGAAAAAAGCAGCGGCTTTCTCTCCGGCCCGAAATAAGGACGAACCCGCCTGGAACCGCCTGGGCGTCCCGAGGGCCGGGATTTTTGTTTCGATTGTCATGGCCGACACCATGCACCGCGCCCCCTTGGTTCTCATCGGTTCGTCCGCCCGGCTTCCAGTCCGCTTCCTTTGGTCAAATCCTGAAGAGCGGGTTCCAGTTCGGGAAAATCGAAACGAAATCCGGCTTCCAAGAGCCTTGTTGGAAAGGCTGCCTGGTCCGCCAGCAGCGTCTGCCCGGCCATCGTTCCGAACATCGCGTAAAGCACGATTGGAGGGACAGGCAACCAGGACGGCCGGCCGATGGCTCTCCCGAGAAGACGGGCGAATTCCCTCTGTCGGACCGGGCCGGGCGCTGTCAAATTGAACTCCCCCGCCGCCTGCCGATTGTCGAGAAGAAACCGGATCGCCCGAACTTCATCCTTCAGATGGATCCAGGAAAAGCGCCGCCCGCCTTTCCCCAGGGGCCCGCCGGCAAAGAGCTTGAACGGCAGGAGAAGCCTGGGGAACGCGCCGCCCTCCGGACCTAGAACAATCCCGCTTCGAATCACAACCCGCCGAACGCCGAAGTCCACGACCGGTCGGGTGGACCGTTCCCAGAGGTCGACGACATCGGCCAGGAATCCTTCGCCGCGTTTGGACCATTCGTCCAACCGGTCTTCCCGGCGCGGTCCGTAGAATCCGATGGCCGAGGCCTGGACGAGGACTTGGGGCTTGACCGCAGCCCGTCCGACGGCTTCGACCATGGCCTCCCCGGCCCAAATCCGGCTTTGGAGAATCGCGTTCCTCCGTTTTTTCGTCCAGCGGCCGGCGGCGATATTTTCCCCGGCCAGATTGATGAGCCCCAGGGCGCCCGAGGCCGTCTCGGCCCACCCGGCCGACGTCCTCCCGTCCCATTCCAAAAAGACAGCGCGTCCTCTGCCGCCGGAAGCAGTCGAACGCGAGAGGACCACGACGTCATATCCCGCCTCAACCAGGTTGCGGACAAGGGCCCGGCCGATGAAGCCGGTTCCTCCGGTCACGATGATGCGGCCGATCGATTCGCTCATGCTGCCGGCATATTTTACCCCAACCCGGCGGAATTATTGCTCTTTCCTCCCTCAGGACTCTCCTTCGCCCAAAGATGCTCCCACTCCGGCCGGGGCAAGCGGGGCCGCCCCTCAGCGGACCTAAACGACCCCCGCTTCGGAATTTCCATCGCCTTCCGGACGATTCCATCCAGCGGGTTGCCAGGCCGGGCGGAATCGGAATAAGATGAGGGCGTCGCTATTGGATCGCCTAACGGAGGTCACCCGCATGCCGCGCATCCCAAGACCCGCCGCCGTCGTCCTCATGTTTCTCGTTTTTGCCGGCGCCGCATCCGCCGCCGCTCTCGCTTCGACCGCCCCGTCTCCGCAAGACGCCTCGGCCCGAAAGGCCCGCTACACGGCCTACGCCCGGGCTTCGGCCGACTGGGCCTGGGATCATTACGACCAAACGATCGAACGCTGGAAAAAGTCGTTTGACCCGAACAACATCTTCGGATACCGGGCGCCGGGCGGATTGCTGGAAATGGCCGCCATCTACGCCCATTTCGCCGAAAAGGAGGGGAAGGGGGCATATATCGACCGAGCCAAGAACGTCCTCCTGACCTATGCCGATTTCCGGGCCGAATATCCGGAAAAGGCCCGCCTCGGACGGCCCGATTACGCCGAAGGCGTCCCGCCGCTTCCGGATTTCTTCACGGTGATGCGCTACATCCGGGCTTATGACACGCTCCACAGGCTGAAAAAGCTCAGCCCGGACGAAGCGGCCGTCTGCGAAAAAACCATCATCGAGAGCGTCAATTACATGGTTCGAACCCAGGAATGGGGGGCCATGAACCGGGCCATCCTTCGGGCCGAAACCCTGGCCTGGGCTGTTCGGGCCCTGCCCGGCCACAAGGACGCGGCCATTTGGGACATGCAGAGAAAAGCCCTGGGCGAAGACAACTGGGGCAACTGGGAAATCGAGGACGCGACCATCTACAACGGGGTCTGGTTGTATTCCCTCCTTGGCTACGCCGACGCATTGGGAAAAACGGCCGAGCTCCTTCGAACCCCCGAGATGGTCTACTATGGACGATACTTTCTCAACCTGATGAGCCCAGCCGGAATGATCCCCGACTTCGGGGACGCCCGCTGGGAGTCGAACTGGCCCCATTTCCTGGTCTTTTTCGAGGCAGCCTCGGCTTCGGCCCGGGATCCCGAACTGGCCTGGGCGGCGGAGACGCTGGCCGGAAAATTCATCGATTTCTCCAAGCCTGAGAGCGTCGGCCTGGGCTACATGCTCCTGGACGCGGTTCGGTTCGGAGCGGGAACGGTGCCGTCTTCCGTTCCCTCGGCTCTTTCCCAGGAGGTCATGGACGATATCGTCGGGAAGAAAATCGTCTTCCGGGACGGATGGCAGCCGGACTCCCTCTACCTCCTCCTCAATTACCGCGATGAAGGGGACGGCGGGCTGAATTTCCGCGATTACCTCCGCGACACGATCCCGGTCGAGGAGGAAAAAATGACCCACGGCCACGCCGACGAAAACTCCATCCCCCTGCTCATGGCCGGCGGGTCGCTCCTGCTGCACGACGCCGGGTACCGCGACTACATGCCCAGCGGTCCGTTCGGGGCTTATCGCCAGGATTATTTCCACAACCGCCTCTGCGTCCGGCCGGAAAAGATCTTTTTCGGCCAGAAAGCCGGAGAGCCCCGCTACAGCACCAACGAGGCCGTCCCGGCCCAGGGCCTACTGGATTTCCTCAGGAACGCCGGGTCCTACAGGAAAGTCCGCACCCAGAAAGTCGACTTTCTCCATCTTCCGGACTTCGACTACAGCCGAACCCGAATGATCGACGACAACTGGGGATTCGCCTGGGACCGGGTCGTGGCCTACGTCAAGGAAGCCGGAGCGTTCGTCGTCTTCGACATTCTCAAATCCAATCGAGAAGAATATTTCACCGCGGCCAACCTCTGGCACACCCAGAACATTTATGCCCAGGGCGAACACTGGTTCGATACCGGATATGAGTTTCTGACCGCCGAGGGTTCGGCCGTCCGGATGCCGTTTCCCAAGGGGACAAGACTCCTGGTGGCGTTTGCCGACACGGATTACAAATTCCAGGGGACGGAACCCCAGAAGCGGCATTACCAGGACGAGCGGACGGTCTACCAGGTCACGGCCCAGCACTTCGAGTTGGGCCAGACGATCGGCTTCGCCACCGTCCTCTGGCCCCATCCGGCCGGATCCGACCCGGCCGGGTTGGCCGGACGGGTGAAACTCCTCCCTGTGGAGAATTCCGGGTCCGGCCTGGCCGTGGAGATCGAGGCCGGCGGGAAGCGGTTTGTGGTCGCGGCCAAGGCGGACCTGCGGATGGACATGAGCCGCGACAACAAACGGCCCAAGTACACTTATGCAGCGGGCCGGGTTCGCTACGGTGACTTCGAGACGAACGGCGACTTCCTCTTCGCCGCGCTTTCCGGAGGCCGGCTCGATTACACGGCCGTCAACCTGACCCGGATCTTCCACCGGGGGCGCCTCCTCAAGGAAGCCCATCCCTGGATGTCCGGCCTGGCCTTCGACGGCACTCCGAACTCATCGGAGCAGGGGAAGCTCCGCTACTGGAGGGATTCCGTCGATTTCAAATAGTCTGTATGAGTCAGAAAGGGTTGATTTTATTTAGTTTGCTGAGGTCCGACCCCAGAGAAAACCGAAGTAAACCGGGATTCGCCGTTTTACGTATATCGAAGAGAGATCCGCCGGAGGAGGCTAACATGAAATCCGTTCGCTTCTTAAATATCTTCGCTCTTTCAGCCGCGCTCCTTGTCGTCGGATCGGCCTGCCGGGACGACCGGCCCGAGCCGCGGCTGGAAACCCACCGGACGATCCCTGAAGAGGGAGCCAAGGAAGCGGTCGTGACGATTAAAATGAACGCCGGGGAAATGCGGGTCCGCAGGGGCGAGGCCGGCGAACTCCTGAAAGGATCCTTTTACTACAACCGGCGGCCGTGGGAGCCGCGGATCGACCATCACGTCTCCGGCGATGTGGCCCGGCTTCTCGTCGAGCAGCGCCGGATGGGTCCGGTCTTCGGCCGGGTCCGGAACAACTGGTCTCTCGCCCTCTCTCCCGAAATCCCGATGGAGCTCCGCCTGGACCTGGGCGTGGGAAAAGCCGAAATCGATTTAAGCGGCATTCCCGTCCGCAAGCTCGACATCCAAGTCGGCGTGGGAGGGATGGACCTCAATCTCGCCGGGGACCGCCCGGAGAGCCTGGCCGGGCAAATCGAGGGCGGGATCGGCAAGGCGGAGATCATTCTTCCCGAGGAGATCGGGGTTCGGCTCCGGATCGAGGGAGGGCTGGGCTCGATCGACGCCCCCGGTTTCACCAGGGACGGCGATATCTACCGGAACGAAGCCTGGGGCAAAACCTCCAGAGAAATCACGCTGGAAATCGAGGCCGGGATCGGGAGGATCGACCTGCGCCTTCGCGATCGACGCTCGAGCTCATTCTGAGCGGTACGGATCGCCGGCGAAGCGGAACATGTAGTCCGGGTCGATAAAGGGCTTATCGAGCCGGTGCCGCTTCATCAGGACGATCTTCTTTTCCAGGAGCTCGGGAACATTCTCCCCATGGATGAACGGAGTCTCGCCGATCTCCGAAACCATCATCCAAACGGAACGAGCGTTGTTCCACAAGCCGATCATCCGTTCGGCATTGGCGATTTCGGAATCGATCATGTCGCGTAAGTCCTTCAAAAACTTTGACTTATCGCGAACCGTCCGAGCTCCCAGGTATCCATGGACGTCTTCGATCCAGGCCGCCGCGTTCCGAAGCGTCGTGTAATGATTCCGGAGGGCTTCCGCTCGAACAGCCTGGTCCTCGAAAACCCGGGCCGCCTCATGGTTTCCCGCCTTTTCGGCATCGCCCGCTTTCCGGCGGAACAGGTCCAAGGCCTTGTCCAGCGGTTTCCAGACGTTCGCGTCGATTCTCCGCCGGGCGGTCCGGGCATAGGCCGGGGAAATCAATTCGAACAGAACGTCCTTGCCCAGGTCGACCCGGTTGGGATTATGGGGCGGGGTGACCATCACCCGCTCGTAATACGCCCGGTCCTCCTCCGGAATCCGGTCGATGTCCGGGACCAGCGGCCGCACCAGCAGCCGGTTCCAGACCGACCCGAATCCCGAGTAGAGCGACATCGGGACGAACGTCCGGACGGCCGTGTCCATCAGGCTCCAGCCGCGAACCAGGTCCGGGGCGAACGCCGGACCGGCCCAGCGCCCGGCGATTTCCGAGAGGATGTCGTCGATTTTCCGGCCGGAGTCGAGCTGAAAGGCCCGGAAGACCTCCTGGTTGACCGCGTACGGAACAAAATCCTGCGGATGGAGGCCTCCCATGTGGGCCAAGTCCTTGACCTTGAGGCGGGCGCAGGCCGCGAGCTTTTCGTAGGTCAGCCGGGGAAAGGGAATCCCCAGGAGGGGCTCGTGGTTTCCGTGACTGGAAAAGAAGTGGTAAAAGAAGCATCGCCCCCCTCGCTTTTCCAGCGACCGGGCGGCGGCCGCATCCTTGGGGAGGAGCGTGTTGTGCAGGGCCGAACCCAGGACCTGGATGTCCGGGTATTCGGGATGGGGATAATTATTCTCCCAGCCCGAGGTCAGGAGAGAGTTGCCTTCGACGTCGATCCCGTCGCCCAGAAGCGGCCGGAGATGCTTCCGTTCCCCGTAGAAGGATTCCAGCCGGGTGATCACCCGGAAACGGGGATTGACCGCGGCCGCGGCTTCGCGGAGAGTCCGAAAGAAGCCGGCGATGTTTTCGGCCGCCAATCGGGCGATCTCCTCGTCATCCTTCCATTCCCGAACGAGGTACGGCCCGCCGTTCCGCCCGACATAGAGCGATTTCGTGTGCTCGAATCCCGAGCCGCTGTCGTTGGACCAGACCGATAAAAATTCGAGCTCCGGGACCTCGGCCATCAACCCGGCCGTCATTTCGGCATAATGGCACCGGGCGGCGGGATGGACCAGGCTCAGGGAAAAGCGGGGCTTGAAGCTTCGAAACGGATGGTCCACGCGGGGGCCGCGAAGGGTCGGGTATTTTCTGAAAAAATCCTCGGGAAGCGAGCGGGGCTCGAAGCACAGAAGACCGGGCGTCAGGCCGTATTTCAGGGCCAACCGGGCATTCCCCTTGAGACGGGCGAGGTTGGCCCGAAGGTATTCGGCCGGATACGTCCCCCGGTTGAGCCGGCTCTCGACGAACTGGTCCAGGGCCGGGCAGTACGTGTAAAAGTCGGGATAAAATTCATCCGGAACGCCCGTTTCGGCCGGAAAAGGTCCGGCCAGGGCATTGACCTCGATGTGGGTGAAGCCCAGCCGGGCATATTCGCGGACGTAGCGTTCCCGGTCGAACGGCCGGATCATTCGGGCATACTGGGTGAGAACGAGGTCGAAGGTCGATTTTTCCCGGCTGAAGGCCATGGTCCAAACCCTGGGGCACAAGCCCTGGAGCCGCCTGTCCAGGAGATTCTCGACGATCTCCGAATAGGCCGAAAAGAGAAACGCCGGCCGGCCCGAGGCCAGCACCCCCGTCCCGTTCTCATCGATGTCGAAACAGGCCCAGTCGTCGCCCTCGGGGAGGGGGAAGCCGGCCTTGAGGAGACGCTTCTTGAGCGCGGCGTCCTCCGAGACGACCAGGACCGTCCCTTTCGGGATCCGGGCCGGGGATGAAGGCACCCTGACGACCGCGACCTCTCCCGGGAGTCGGGCGGCCCATTCGACGGCCACCGTCGCCTGGACAGCCGGACCGGTTTCGGGGACCAGAAGGCGATGGGTCCGGCCGAGGGCGTCCGCAAGCCTCGGCTTCATGCCGGGTTCTCCCGGGCAAAGGAGACTTGCGTCCTTTGAAAGGACGGCCGGGGCGGGATCTTCTTGATCGTCTCGTGGGTGAACTTGTCGAAGATGTAGGGCTTGGCCGTCTCGTAATCGATGGCCCCCTCCTTGACCAGGCGGATCAAGCACTGGTCGAGAGTCTGCATTCCCTCGCCGGCCGAGGTCTGGATCGTCTGGAACAGCGACTCGGTCTTGCCCGAGCGGATATTGTTCCGAATGGCGAAGTTGGCGAACATCAGCTCGCAGGCCAGGATCCGGCCGGGCTTGTCGACGCGGGGCAGAAGGATCTGGGAGACGACCCCCAGGAGGTTGCCGGCCAGCTGCATCCGGACCTGGGGCTGCTGGTCGGCCGGGAAAACGTCGACGATCCGGTCGATCGTCTGGGCAGCGCCGGAAGTATGGAGGGTGGCGAAGACCAGATGGCCCGTCTCGGCCGAGGTGATGGCGATCCCGATCGTCTCGTAGTCCCGCATCTCCCCCACCAGGATGACGTCAGGATCCTGGCGGAGGGCGTATTTCAGGGCATTTTTAAACGACAGCGTGTCGGCGTCCATTCCCACTTCCCGCTGCGTGACATAACACTTCTTAGAGCCGTGGAGGTATTCGATCGGGTCTTCGATGGTAATGATATGGTCGTTTCTGGTCGAGTTGATCTGGTCGATGATCGCCGCCAAAGTCGTGGACTTTCCGCTTCCCGTCGGCCCGGTGACCAGGACCAAACCTCGTTTGGCCTCGGTGAATGCCTTGACCGATGGAGGCAGGCCCAGGTCCTCCAGCTTCGGAATATTGACCGACAGCGCCCGAATGCAGACGCCGATCGTCCCCCGGGTGCGATGGACATTGACTCGAAAGCGGCCGACGCCCTGCACCCCGTAGCCGAAGTCGAGCTCGTAGCGGTTTTCCGCGTCCTTTTCGAAGTGATGGATCTGTTCCTTGGTCAAAATCTCATAAATCAGATTCTTGACCTGATCCGGGCTCAGTCGTTCGGTCCCCGGGACGGGGGTCAATTCGCCGTGGACCCGGACGGCCGGCGGGCGGCCGGAGATGATATGAAGGTCCGAACCCTTCATTTCCATCAGAATCTTAAAGAGGTTCAACATCATCATGGGCGCTTTCTCCAAGGGTCCATATCTTAGGCTTTTCCCCGCCGGATTTCCATCACCTTTGCCGATGATTCCGCCTCGGCCGGGGGTTAGAGTTTGACGACGACGAGGCGGTTTCCCCGCCATTTGAGAAACCGGAGAAAATCCGGAGTGGAGATGGTCAGGGTGGCGGTATTGACGTTGGGGTGGAAGTTGATGGAATCCGCCCGGGTCAGGTCCTCGTCCAGGACCACGATGACTTCATGCCGTTCGTCGGCCAGGAGCCCGAACGGCGAGACTTCCCCGGGGCTCAGGCCGAGGCATCGGGCCATCCGCTCATCGGAGGCAAAGCTCAGCCGGCTGTCGCCGAGGGTATGGGACAGGGCCAGAAGATCCAGGGGCTTGAGGTGGCCGGCGATGACGAGATAATGGCGCTTGCCCGGCTTGTTTCTGACGAAGAGGTTTTTGCAATGAGCCCCGGGGATCCCCTTCCAGTGCTCCACCGCCTCGGCCACGGTGAAGGCGGGGGGATGCTCATGCCTGGAATAAGGAATTCCCAGGCCGTCCAAGGCCTCGTACACGCGACGTTCCCGCTCTTCCATGGGTCGTGAACCTTTCCCGCGCCTCTCTCGTATCTGCTTATGGAGGAGGCACTCGAATGAAATTTTTGCTGTGGCTCGTTCTCCTGGTTTTGTGCTGGCCGCTGGCCCTGCTGGC
>JAFGEN010000232.1 GCA_016931595.1 Candidatus Aminicenantota bacterium
ATCCATTTTGAGGAGGAACAGTATCAAATGCGCTACATCAGTCCTGTCCTTCTTCACCTGTCCACGTTCCCCGGGCATGGAATCTGTACTACCGGGTCCTCCGCGTTCAACTCAACCCCCTACTACTGGGATTGCAACGCCGGCAGCAATATCAGTGCGGCCCAACCCGGGGGATATAATTGCATCGATGGCGCCGACAACGACTGGGGCGCCCGTCAATGCAAAAGCGGAGCCGCGACGAATACCGGAGCCGCGGCAAACATGTGCAGCAGCGGAGGAGTGCCCGGAGGGCTGACCGAAGATTGCTCCACCGGTTTGGGTGTCGCCTAGAGCGCGCCTCAGCTCGTTGTCAAACGGATGATCCGGGGTTGATCGCCCGAGTAGCCGATGGCAACTATTCGGAAGCCTCATGTATGGCAGACGAAGCGTTGCCCTGGCTCCCCCTGACTCGGCAACCTCGTGTAGGGCCGGCAAAACCGGGAAGCGTCGCGGCGGGCCGAAATATGGGGCGACCGGGCGACCAAAATCACATCGGCGTCTTCAAAGGGAAGCCGCCCGCCCTCCGTTCTTATTTCGTCGTCTTGCGAGGAATGCGGGCGTCGCTCATGGCCGCATTGTAGACGAAGACGGCCATGATGACGGAGTTCTTCATCAGGTCCTCGGGGACGAGGGTGTCGAAGAAATCCATGTTGGCGTGGCCGCCGTATCCGACACGGTCCTGAAGGAATTGGAATCCGGGCAGGTTGACACGGTCGAAGGAGACATGATCCGTGCTTCCGACGCTCTGGATGAAAAGCGACCGGAAACCCAGGTCCTGGAGTGGCTTCATCCATTCGGCGAAAACGGGCCGGACGAATTCATTCCCCTGGAGGTTGACGCCGCGATAGGCTCCCGCCCCGTAGTCCTGGTTGAAATAGACCGAGAACTTATCATAAGCGGGCTTTTCCCCGATGTTCGGATCCTTCGGATCGCCGAAGTTCTTCAGGACATATTCGCGAGAGCCGTGGAGGCCCTGCTCCTCTCCGCCCCAGAGGGAGACGCGGATGGTCCGTCGGGGCTTCGCTCCGACGGCCGTCAGGATACGGACGGCCTCGAGGGCGACGGCGCAGCCGGCGGCGTTGTCGCTGGCGCCGGGGCTGGCGTGCCAGGAGTCGAAGTGAGCTCCCACCATCACGATCTCGTCCTTGAGGTCGGAGCCTTGGATCTCGCCGATGACGTTGGCTGCCTTCTCGACGGCCTCCCCGATGCGGTTGCGGACCTCGACTTCGATCTTAACGGGAAGGCCGCGACGTAGGATGCGGACCATCCGGTTGTAATGCTCGGGCGTCACAGCGACGATGGGCATCGATTCCAGGTCCTTCTCCCGGGACCACCGATCTTCGTTGACGCCGGGCCGGCCGAATCCGCGGACGAGGCCGAAGGCGCCGCTTTCGCATTGCAGGACGACCGTCGCGCCCTCGGCTTTGAAGAAAGCGATTTTTTCGGCGGCCCCGACGGCGTCGGGATTAGCCGCGGTCGGCGGCCGGGGTGCCCGCGCGGAAGGTGTCACAGCCTCTTCGAGCTGCTTGATCTCCTCGTCCGTGCGCCGGTTGACCCCCTGGGGCATGGACGCCGGATCGAGGGCGAGCGGCGGCGAAGCCAAGACGGCCATTCCTCTGAGCTTGCCACGAAACTCTTCCAGATCCTTCCTCGTCCGAATCTCGGCCAGGACGGCCGGACAAACGACTTTTCCCTCCGTTCCCGGCGTATAAGCCAGAGGGAAGCCCATCATGTACTGGTAGTCGGGTTCGAGCATATGAAGGGAGAAATATTCATTGTCCCAGGTGACGCCGTAGTCCATGAACGGCTCGATGACGACGTCCCGGAGCCCGATTTTTTCCATCTTGTCCTTGGCCCAGGCCTGGGCCCGCTTCATGTCCTCAGACAGTGTCAAGCGTGCGCCGAGGACGTCGGTCATGTAGCCGACGATGTCCATGACCTGGGAACGCTGGAAGCCCTCTTCCCGGATTTTTCCGACCATGAGTTCGTTAAAGTCGGGCCGGCCCTGTTGGCCGAAGGAAACAGCCAGAAGAGCGAGAACGGAGAGAAGGAGGGCGGGCCGGCGTCTCGGGATGCTCATGGACGATCTCCTTATCGGGTGTGCCGGGGCCATTCTACACCAAGCCGGAGAGAAATCCATACGACACGGTCGATATGTGAGCAGGGCCTGACCTCGACCGCGAGGTCGTTTGACAGGTCTCCCCGGCCCTTGATAGTGTACATTCATCCTTCCAAAGGAGCCGCCATGAACAATGACGAAGTCCTCGAGTTGACCGGAGAGAAGAACGCTCATACGCCAGGCGCCGTGAGCCGCCGGACATTTCTCGGCGCGGCCGCGGCCGGCGCGACCGGCCTGGCCATGACCCGGACGCTGGGAGCCCAGGAAAAAGCGTCCGACCACAAACCCCCGGCCCAAAAGCCCGCCGACATCAAAACCAACATCGACAGCGTCCGAAACATCCCCCGGACAAAAGATTCCATGCCCGGCCGGTATCCCGGCCGGGTCGTCAAGATTGCGACGCCGGGCGCCTCGGTCGAAGGTAAAATCGACGCGGCCAAGGCTGCCGAGGCGGTGAACCGGGGAATGGCCGAACTGACCGGAGAAACCGATCCGGCCAAGTCTTGGCGGCAGTTCGTTTCCCCGTCCGACATCGTCGGCCTAAAGATCAACCCGATCGGCCGGAATCTCCTCTCGACCAAACCCGAGGTCGTCGATGCGATCATTGCCGGGCTCGTCTCGGCCGGCGTGCCGAAATCGAATATCGTCATCTGGGATCGACGCCACTTTCAGATGATCGAGGCCGGATTTACGCCCGAGCGGTTTCCTGGGATCGCCATCCTGGGAACGGAGATGAAAGGCCCCAACGGCGATTTTTATGATGACAAGGGCGAGATGTGGGCCAAGGACAATATCGACCGGCAAGCCCCGTTCTATGCCGCCGATGTCGAGATGAAATACAACAAAAATACTCTGCCGATGATGCTCAACGAAGGCCGGGAGTCCTTTTTCACCAAGATCGTCACCCAAAAACTGACAAAAATCATCAACGTCCCGATTTTTAAGAACGCCGGAACGACGGTCACCCTCTGCCTGAAAAACCTGTCGTACGGCTCGATCAGCAATACGTCCCGTCTCCATGCGATCTGGACGAAGTCGGTCGCCGAACCGTGCGCTTTTCCGGTCCTCAGAGATAAAGTCGTCTTGAATATCGTCGACGGCCTGCAGGCCTGCTATGACGGCGGGCCGGGGGCCAATCCCAAGTTCATCTACGACGCCAATCTCATGTTGTTCGGCACAGACCCCGTGGCCGTCGA
>JAFGEN010000233.1 GCA_016931595.1 Candidatus Aminicenantota bacterium
GTCAGGAGGTTGCTTCCGTTAATCGCAGCCAGACCGTCGCGCGCTTCCAGGCCGGGGACCGGGATTCCGGCCCGGTCCATGGCCGTTCGGCCGGGCAGGCGTTCTCCCCGGAACCAGGCCTCGCCCTCGCCCATGAGCAGAAGGGCGATCTGGGACATGGGGGCCAGGTCGCCGCAGGCCCCGACCGATCCTTTCCGGCAGACGACGGGCGTGACGCCCTTGTTGAGCATCTCGGCCAGTGTCAGGGTGATCTCGGGCCGGCAGCCCGAACGCCCCCGGGCATGGACGTTGATCCGCCCGGCCATGGCTGCCCGGACGTGTTCGACGGGGGCCGGCTCGCCGATCCCCGCGGCGTGGTTGTAAATCAGATACTTCTGGAACTCCTTGACCTGTTTGTCGTTGAGGATGACCTCGGAGAATTCCCCGATCCCGGTGTTGATGCCGTACATGATTTCGCGGGCTTTGATCTTCTCCTCGATCATGGCCCGGCAGGCCTTGATTTTTTCAAGGGACCCGGGCGAAACCTCGACGGCCTCTCCCTCGCGGGCGATACGGACGAGCTTCTCCAGGGTCAGGCTGTATCCATCCAGAACAACGGCCATGGGATCACTCCTTGCCGGGGGGGCGCGTTCCTGCCCGTCTAGTATCGCGTCTCAAAAATTTCTTGTCAACTTCAAGATCATGATCGACTCGATTCCGCCGCTGGGGATTGAGGGGGGCGGGGGGGCGTTCCGTTGACAAATCCAACGAAACGGCCAATAATTTGCTCCCGTGAGTTTTCTCCCCGCCATTGTCCTGGCTGTTTTTGCTGCGGCTCCGCCGCCGGTTTCTTTATCGTTTGCCGACCGGTTCACGGTCGAATCCTGGACATCCGAGCGGGACCTGCCTCAAAATACGATCACCGCCGTCTGCCAGACCGGCGATGGCTATCTCTGGTTCGGTTCACGGGCGGGACTCGTCCGGTTCGACGGGATCCGTTTCTCGGTTTTCGATTCCTCCAATATGCCCGGGATCCCCAGTCTGCGTGTCAGCTCGATGGCCGTATGGAAGAATGACGGGCTTGTCGTCGGGACGGAAACCGGAGGTTTCTTTGTTTTTTCAGGTGGGCGGGTCCGAGCTCACAACCGGGAATCCGGCTTCCCCGGGACCTCCGTCTCCCAGGTCGTCGCCGCGGAATCGGGCGACATCTGGATCATCAGCGAAGATGGCGCGCACGTTTTTCGCGACGGGAATGTCTTTGATCCCAACCTTCTCCCGGACGCCCGCCGCCAGGTCCGAAGAGTGTTCCCGGGCCGGAACGGCCGTCTGTGGATTTACCGGCCGGCCGCCCGGGCCGTCGACCTCTTCGAGGACGGCGCCGTCACCCGGACGATCGTCATTCCCGACCCTCTTCGTGCGGAAATCGCCTGTCTTTCGGAACGGCCGGACGGAACCGTCCTGGCCGGGACGGCCGGGCAGGGATTGTTCCGAATCGCCGGCGGCCGCATATTTCAAACCGCCGCCGAGGCATCATTTCCGGCCGCATCCATCCGCTTCATGGTTGAAACGCGCATGGGAGGCTTCTGGTTCGGGACGGATGACCTGGGATTGGTGTACCGCGACGGCGACGAAGAAGGAGAAGAGACGGCGCCTTCCGGCGTTTCCTTGTTCGGATCCCGGATCTGGTCGATGGTTGTCGACCGGGAAGACAATCTTTGGGTGGGAACGGACACGGGAGGCCTGAACAAGGTCAAGCCGCGGTTGATCCGGGCTCTGCCGGGGAGCGGGTTGCCCGAACCTCTCGTTTCGGTCTTCCAGGACGATCGGGGCGTTTTCTGGATTGGAAGGATGTCCGGGCGGTTGGCTTTCGTCGAGAACGGAATCGAAACGGTTTTCACAGGGCCTCGAGGCGTCCCGGCCCCGGCAAATTTTGCGATCCGCGACCGCCGGGACAGGATCTGGGCGGCGACGGACCGTGAAGGGCTCCTTTGTATTGAGGGGAAGACTTGGCGCCTTTACACGCCCGAGGACGGTCTTGCCGATCCTCAGGTCAATGCCCTGTATGAAGACGCCTCCGGCCGGGTCTGGATTGGGACGCGGCGGGGCCTCTCGCGCTGGACTCCGGAGGGGCTGCAAACCTGGACGGCGGCTCAGGGTTTTAAAGGAGATTACGTTACCGCCATCGCCGAAGCCCCGGGCGGAGGGATGTGGATCGGAACCAATGACCAGGGAGCCGCGCTTTTCGAGAACGGAGAATGGACCTGGGTGACGAAGGCCTCCGGACTTTCCAATGAAAACATCCGGGCCATTCACGTCGATGCCGGGGGGACGGCCTGGCTCGGGACCTACGGCGGCGGCTTGAACCGGGTGAAAAACGGCGAGGTCGAGCCAATCAGAAAAAACCGCGGCCTCTTCGACGATATCGTTTCGGCCGTTCTCGACGACGGACTGGGCTTCTGCTGGATGGCCTGCAACCGGGGATTGTTCCGGGCGTCCTGGCGGGAGCTCAACGATCTGGCCGACGGGAAGACCGAACGCGTGACCTGCGTCTCCTTCGGCCGGGCGGAGGGGATGTTGAGCATCGAGGCCAACGGAGGAAGCCAGCCTTCGTCTTTTCGGACTCGGGACGGCCGGCTGGTGTTTGCGACCATGGGAGGGGCGGCCGTTGTCGACCCCGCCGCTTCCGCCCGAAACCCTCTCCCTCCTCCCGTGGTCATCGAACGCATCGTCGCCGACGGCCGAAGCCTGCCCCGGGAAAACGCGACCCCGCCCGTTCTTCCGGCCCGGACGGAACGGCTGGAGTTCGGTTATGCCGGGCTGAGTTACACCTCTCCGGAAAAGGTCCTGTTCCGTATCCGGCTGGAAGGGTTCGATAGGGACTGGACCGAAGCGGGAACGAGGCGGGAAGCGTTCTACACGAACCTTCCGCCCGGCCGATTTGTCTTCCGGGTGACCGCTTGCAACAACGATGGCGTCTGGAACGAAGAGGGCGCGGCCTTTGCCTTCCAGGTCGCCCGGCCGTTCACTCGGACGCTCTGGTTTGTTCTGATCTGCGCCGCGGCCGCGGCCTTGGGAGTCAACGGGATTTACCGCGTCCGGGTCGGGGTGCTCCTGCGGCGCCGTCGCGAACTCGAGCGCGAGGTGAGTGAGCGGACCCGCCGTCTGACGACGGAGATTGCCGTCCGGAAGGAGACCGAGGCCCGGCTTCAATCCTCGCTCGATGAGCGGCGCCTTCTTTTGGCTGAAATCCATCACCGGGTCAAGAACAATATGCAGATGGTCCTGAGTCTCCTGCACCTCCAGGAAAGCCGGCTCCCGGAAGCTTCTCTCCGGGGCGTTTTTCGGGATTACCGGAACCGGGTCCGGTCGATGGCCCTGGCCCATGAGATCCTTTACCGGTCGCCGGAGGTCTCCCGGATCGACTTCGACGCCTACGCCCAGGAGCTCATCGGCCATCTCCGCAACGCCCATGCCCTCGATCCGGCGCGGGTCGAGGTCCGCCTGAACCTGGACAAGATCCTGTTGAACATCACGACGGCGATCCCCTGCGGTTTGATCCTCAACGAATTGGCGATGAATGCTTTCAAATACGCCTTTCCCGGGGACAGGACAGGCGTGCTATCGGTTGATTTGAACCGGGTCCCCGACGGCCGGTTCGAACTCGTGGTTCGGGATGACGGCGTCGGCCTGCCTTCGGGCTGGGATCCCCGGAATTCGCGCGGGCTTGGCATGCAGATTGTCATGGGCCTGCTGTCGCAAATCGATGGAGAGATGGAGATCCTGAGCGGGCCGGGAACCGGTTTCCGGATCGTGTTCAGGGAACAAGAACCGCGGACCGCGGCTTACTGACCGGAGAGGTCCTTCCTTTTTTCGGCCCAGACCATCA
>JAFGEN010000234.1 GCA_016931595.1 Candidatus Aminicenantota bacterium
CCCCTTTGCTTTCACCTGATAAGGGAGGTGACCACGCGCGTTTTTTTGTTCGGGTCGGTTTCGATTTTGTCGACCTGGACCACCTCGACCCGGATGTCCTTCCCGATCAACGTCTGCATCGTCTCGACCAAAATCCGCTCGGCCTCAATCCCGAATCCGGGGAGCGGCTCGACCCGGACGACCACGCGTTCGACGGACTCCTGGACGACCTGCCAACGGCGGACCGCCGGCACGGGAATCATGACGTGGTATACGGATTGGGCCGGGATCCGGCGGCCGTCCGGCCGGACGATCTGGTCGTCCCGCCGACCCTCGAGGCGGTCAAGCAGCGGGAACCGGCGGCCGCATTTCGACGGCCGGGCCGAAGGCACGACCAGGTCCTCCTGGCGGTAGCGGATGAACGGCATGGCGTAGCTGTGGAGGTTCGTGACAACCACCTCGCCGGATTCGCCCGGCGGAACGGGATGGCCGTCCATCCCCAGCACCTCGACGATCAAAACATCGGCGTTGAGATGGTATCCCCCGCAGCGGGGGCATTCCCAGGCCGCGCATCCCGCCTCGAAGCAGCCGTAGTGGTCGACAACCCGGCTCCCGAACGTCTCCTGGAAAAACTCCCGGGAAGCCGGATCCAGCGTTTCCGCGCTGGAGATGATCAGCCGCGGCCGAAGGCCGTCGATCCCCCGGTCTTTGAGAGCCTGCCCGAGGATCGACAGAGTCGTAACCCGGCCGATCAAAACATCGGGCTTCTCCCGGAGCATCTCTTCGATCCAGACATCCGGGCCGAGCCAGGATGAAACCTCATGCCTCCGCCAGAGTCCGGCCCTCTGGCGAAGCGTCTTCCGATTATTGACCACGAGGTCCCCGGAAATCAGGCCGATCTTGTCCCAGGGCCGGGCCCCGGCGGCCACGTACGTCCTGGCGCAATTGAGGTTTCGGACGGCGAAATCCCGGCGGGTGAAATAGACCGTCAACGGCCGGCCCGAGGTCCCGCTGGTCGTGAATCTCAGACATCGGCCGAGGTCGATGTTGTCGGCCGTCTTGGCCGTTTCGGGAAGCGATTGAAGCCGGATTTTATCCAGGAGGGGGAGGCGACGCAGGTCATCCAGCGTCCGGATGTCGCCCGGCTTGAGCCCCAAACCGTCCATCGTCTCGCGATAATGGGCGACATGGGCGTAGGCGTGGCCGATGAGGCGGCGGAGCTTCCGCTCCTGGAGGCGGCGCAGGGAAGCCGCCGGCTGGAAAGGCCGCCGCAACATCGCCGGGCCGGAAGCCAAGTGGAGAGGGTTCATGGAACGATCCGTGATTTGATTTGGGCGAGAATCCGGCGGTCTTCTTCATCCAACCCGAACAGCAGCAGGAAGCCGGCGTACAGCATGGCGAAAACGGCCCCGCCGGCCAAGCCGGCCGCCAGTTTGTCGTACATCGGACCCAGGGCGGGCACGAGATGCCCGACGGAAACGATCCCTGACGCCAGAAGCCCGGCCACGGCCGGTTTCCAGAGAGTCCGCGGAAACGGGCGGATGCCGACGAGAAACCGGACCTGGATGATGGCGGCAACGTCATAGAGTATCATGGAAATCGAAAAGGCCGCCGCCGCCCCGAAGGCCCCGTAATACGGGACGAGCAGAAAACTCAAGATGAGATTGGCGGCGAATCCGCCGGACATGTTGAGAAGATGGAGACGCTGGCGGCCGGTCATGATCAGCGTCTCTCCCACAGGTCCGACCGAGGAATAGACGACCCAGCCGACGGCCAACATCGCCAGGGGAGCTCCTCCCCGGGCAAACTCCCCTCCAAACAGCCGGAGGACCGGCCGACCGAAGATGACCAATCCCAGAAAAAGGGGGAAATTCACGCTGAACACCCATTTCGAAACTGTCCGATAGGTCCGACCCATCGATTCCAACCGGCCTTGGCTGTCCATTTCGGCCACGATCGGCGAAAAAATCGAATAAAAAGCGTTTCGGGAAAGGCTACCCAGGAGAGCCGTCTTGACCGCGGCTCCGTAGACCCCGACTTCGGCCGGTGACCGGAAAATCCCCAGCAGAATCGTCCCCGTCCATTGAATCGTGAAGGCCATGAGCTGGAGGAGAAACAGGGGCCAACCGAAGGAGAGAAGAAGGCGCGTTCCTCCGGGCGCCGCGGCGGCCCGGAAAGCGGAAACTGGGTCGAGCCGCCGGACAGCGGCCCAGGCCAAAAGCATCGCCCCGGCCGCGGCGACAACATAAGCCAGAGTCGCCCCGGTCAGCCGAAGGCCGAGAAAAAACATCCCGGTGACCAGGAGAAGGCGGAACAGCGGCTCGAAAAACTCTCGGACGGCCATGGTCGGAACCATGGTCTTGTATCCCTGGGTTACCGATAAAAGGACGGTCGTCATCGTCGTGAACGGCAGGGCGAGGGCGAACAACCGGATCAAGGCGGCCGTTTCCGGTCGATGAAATCCGATCACAGAGACGGGAGCGGCCAAAACCAAGGCCAGAAGGGCGGCGGAAAAACCCGAAGACAGGGCCAGGATCTTCCCCGAGCGGACGACCCCCCGGACTTCAGCCGCCCGTCCATCCGACCGGAAGGCGGCCACGTACCGGACGACCCCCTGCGGCAGGCCGAATTCCGCGCCCATGGCCGCGATTTTAAAAATAATGAAACCGAGCGTCCACAGGCCGAACGCTTCAGCCCCCAACCCCCGGGCGGCGATCACCTGGAAGACATAGCGCAAAACCGAACCGACGGCCGTTCCAAGGAAAACAACCCCGGCCCCCTTGGCGATCAGCCGGGCCGAGCCGGATACGGAAGACGCCTGCGGCGGGTTCATTCTTCGGCTCTCCCGTCCGCCATTACGTTGACCACCGCCCGCCGCTTGGACCCCGGATCATCCGGCAGCCTGGCCGCAAAATCCCAGACGATCTCCACTCCGGCTCCGAGGAGGTCCCGGACCGAAGCCTGGAGCAGCGCCCTGGACGCTTCATTGAATTCCCGTTCCGTCTCGAGGGCGACCCTCACCCGGCCGGACGAGACTTGCTCCACCCTCCAACGCCGGACGCCAATCCGCGGGGCGAAGATGTGATGAAACGGCTGGGGCGGGATCGACCGTCCGTCGGCCAGCCGGAGAAAATCGTCCTTCCTCCCCTCCAGGCTCCGGAGGAGCGGAAACGGCCAGCCGCAGGCCGGCTCGCGGTCGGCTTTGACCACGATGTCGCCCAGGGCATAGCGGATGATCGGCATGGCCGTCGAGAAGAGGTTGGTCACGACGACTTCACCCGCTTCTCCCGGTCCGGCTTCGCGGCCATCCGGCTTGAGGATTTCGACGACAGCCGTGTCCGAGTTGATATGGTACCCTCCGCAACCCGGGCATTCCCAGGCCAGGCAACCCGTTTCGAAACTGCCATAGAGGTCGAAAACCGTCCCGCCGAACAGCGTCTCGATCCTGGCCCGGGTCGCCGGATCGATCAGAATCGAGACGTTGAACAGCCGCCGGAAACGGGGCGCCGGACGGCTCGATGCCTCGACGGTTTCGGCCAAGATTCGGTAAGTGCCCGCATCGGTGGCAAGGGCGTTGGGCCGCAGCCGGGCCATCCCGTCCAGCCAGGACTCGGGAGAGGCCCAGGCCGAAAAGACGGTCCGGCGCCAGAGACCGATCCGGGTATACCAGCGGCCGTTCGTGACCGGATCCCGGCGTTCATCCGCCTGGAAGGCCGCCAGGTGATCGCGCGCTCGAAGGCCGCAGGCCCGGTATGCGCGGATCCAGGTCAGGTTAAACAATCTCTCGTCCTCCGGACGATAATGAATTGAAAGGGGAACACCGGAAGTCCCGCTGGTCATGAACGTCCGGCACAGAGAGGGGTCGATCCGGGCCGAGGTGTACTCGTTTTCCGGCCGTCCCCTCAAGTCGGACCGCGACATGGGGGGGATGTTCGCCAAATCGTCGAAGCTCCGGATATCCTCGGGCCGCAATCCGGCTTCCCTCCATCGCTCCCGGTGAAAAGGCACGTCCCGGACGGCTTCAGCGGCCAGCCGCCGAAAACGGGCAAGTTGAAGGCGGCGAAGGGCGCCGGCCGGGCGGTACCGGGAAGCGGAAAGGTCGGCCAGCCCGGCGATCTGGCGGACCGTAACGGGCAGCCCTCCGGCCCGGCGCTCTCTAGTGTTCATCGAGACCCGCCGTGATGCGGAATTTGAACCGACGAAGAAGAGCGACGGCCGCCCGCGGCAGATAATAGTCGAGCGGTAAACGAAACGCCCGCCGACGCCAGCGGACGCGGGCTAAAACCCCCAGCCCCTTGAGGAAGACCGGGACATGGGGCGAATCCTCCCTGTTTTGACGGCGCATTCGGCTGTAGTGCTCGACCGAGCGAAGCCGGCGGGGAGTGAACGCCGGCCGGGGAGGCCGATTCCCCCAACCCCAATCCCGGGTCCGGGATGGCGGCTTGTACCCCAGCCTGAGCGCTTCCCGGTAAAGCGAAGTGCCGGGCCAGGGAAAATAGACGAACGGCCCGTCGACGGCGATCAAACCGCCCATATCCTCCAGCCGGTCCATGAGGTCGTACGTCATCCGCCGGTCGGCCTCCGTTTCGCCCGGAAGGCCGATCATGAAGCTGAACCGGGCCCGGATCCCGTGTCGGCCGCAACGCTCCGCGGCCCGAACGATGTCCTCGCGGGTGATGTCCATTCGCAGGCGCTCAAGGAGACGTTGAGAACCCGACTCGGCCCCGATCCGGAATTCGGAACATCCCGAAGCTCCCAACTCGGCCAGGACATCGTCACCCCAGCGGACGATATCATAAACCCGGGCGCTCGATTTCCAAGGCAGGCCCAGGTTCCGGGCGATTTCTCCGGCTCGGGCGAGATCTCCAAAAAATTGATCATCCAGGATGTTGAGCCCGCAGATCCCGTGGCTTTTCCGGAGTTCCCGGACCTGGTCCAGGACCGCGCGGACAGACAGCGCCCGGAACGTCCCGCGGTTGACCGTGGTGTTGGAACAGAAGGCGCAACGCCCGGGACAGCCGCGGGAGGTTAAAATCGAAGCAATCCTGCCGCCGGGAGGCGCCAAGCCTGCTTTCGAAAAGTAAGGCGCCGTCTCCAGGCAAGGCCAAGCCGGCGGATATGGGTCCAAGTTGCGAATAAACGGCCGGGGAGGATTGACGACGATTCGGCCTGAATCCGTGAAGGCGATCCCGGCGATCCCCCCGAGGTTCGGACGGCCGCTGCCGGCCCGATGGAACGAATCGGCCAGCTCGACGACCGTTTCCTCCCCCTCTCCATGGACCGCAACGTCGACGCAGGGTTCGGCCAAAACCTGGTCCAAAAGCAGCGTCGGGTGAAGCCCGCCCCAGACGATCGGAACCCTCGAAACAGCCCGAAGGCCGAGCGAAGCCTCAAGGGCATGGATCAGTCCCGGCCCGCTCAAGGTCGAAAAGCCGACAAACAGCGGATGATCGGCCAGAAGCTCATCCGTCAGGCGGGCCGTCTCGGCCTTCGTCTCGATCCATCGGTGATGGAGACGGACTTCGTATCCGGCCCGCTCCAAGGCCGTCGCCAGAAAGAGCAGGGCGAATGGAGGGGACGGGGTAGGCGGCCGCGGGCCGCTTTCCAGTTTGACGAGAACAACACGCGGCATGTTGCGGCCGATTATAACAGGGGCGGTACGGCCGGGCAAACCGTTCACTCGGCGGGCGGTTCAATCCAGGTGGAAGACTTCCTCCATCGGGCTCCACCATTCGGCCCCCGAACGGAGCGGGATCGGCTCCTGGCAGGGATCGGTCTCCTTCCACCAGCGCCGCGTCTCCGGGTCGGCGGCCATCTCGGCCATGTCGGCCTCGAAGTCGGTGCCCTCGTATTCCATGTAGGAGAACAGATAAATCTCCCCGGGGGCGAGCTCCTTCAGGAAGATCGAATAATTGGCGATCCGGCATTCCTTGATCCGGCGAAGAACCCCGGGCCAGACCGCGGCATGGAGCTCCTTGTAATAAGCCAGCTTATCCGGGCGCAGACGGATCACCCGGCCGTAACGGACGCTCATCGGGACCTCCTTAAGGCAGTCAGCAGAGCGGGGCTTCGTTCAAAATCCGGCCGAGCGTTTCGACAAGAAGCTCGGCGTCGGCCGTCGTGAAACAAAGCGGCGGCTTGATTTTCAAAACATTCCGATCCGGCCCGTCCACACTCAAGAGGATGCCCTCTTCGCGCATCCGCTCGGCGACATACGCGGCCGGCCCCGGAGCCGGACGGCGGTCCTTGCGGTCGGCGACGAGCTCGACGCCCACGAAAAGGCCCGAACCCCGAACGTCTCCGATCGCGGCATGATCGATCTGGAGCCACTTAAGGCCGGCTTTCAACACGGCCCCCACATGGAGGGCGTTTTCCTGGAGCTTTTCTTCGGCCAGGACATCCAGGACGGCCATTCCGGCCGCCAGGGAGACGGGGTTTCCGCCATAGGTGTTGAAATATTCGGGCCCCGAGGCGAAGGCGTCGGCGATCGCCCGGGTCGTGACGACGGCGGCCAGGGGGAAGCCGTTTCCGATCGGTTTGCCCATCGTCACGATATCGGGGACGACGCCCTGGGTTTGAAAACCCCAGAAGTGCGTGCCGACCCGGCCGAATCCGACCTGGACCTCATCGGCGATGCAGATCCCTCCGGCCGCCCGGACGCGGCGATAGACGTCCTTGAGATAACCGTCGGGCAGGACGATCTGCCCGCCGCAACTGAGAAGAGACTCGGCAATGAATCCCGCCGGCAGCCGACCCTCGTCCTTGATCCGGTCGAGGCAGGCCCCGACAACGTCGGCGTATTTCCGGCCCGCGTCCGAGTCGCCTTTTCGATATGAGCCCCGGTAAAGGTCGGGCATCTCGGCGACCTGGGTCTGCGGCGGCCGGCCGGGTCCGCCTTTCGCCTCGAATTTGTAGGGACTGATTTCGATGAGAGACGAGAGGTGCCCGTGATAGGCCCCGCCGAGGACGACCATGTCCGCGCGGCCGGTGAAATGCCTGGCCAGGCGGAGGGCTAGGTCATTGGCTTCGCTTCCGGAATTGACGAGGTAGCAGACGCGAAGCGGCGGCGGCAGCGTCGCCGCCAGGCGCTCCACATAGCGAGCCAGGGTGTCATGAAGGTAGCGGGTGTTGGTATTGAGGACAGCCGCCTGGCGCTGGACCGCGGACACGACCCGGGGATGACAGTGCCCGACATGAGGGACATTGTTGACCGCATCCAAGTACAACCGGCCGGTATGGTCATAGAGGCGCTGCATGAATCCCCGGACGATTTTAAGGGGTTTGCGGTAGGAAATGGAGAGCGAAGGGCCGAGATGGGCGGCCCGCTTAGCCAGAATCGTGTCGGGGGGCAGACCGGGATCGGCCAGTTCGGCCGGGTCCATCCCGAGGATCAGGTTCGGGTCGGGACAGACGGCCCGCCAGACATCCCGCTCGCTCGCCCGGCAGACGCCGGGATAATCGCCGCTTTCGTCGAAGAGGTCGAGAATGATTTGGAAATGGAGATGCGGCGGCCAGTCGCCGTTTTCGGGAAGCTGCCCGATCGATCCGATCTTCTCCCCTTTCCTGATTTTCCGGCCCGGCAGCATCCCGGGAAGCGAGGTCCGGCTCAGGTGCCCGTACAGCGTGTTATAAACGAGGGGTCGGCCGCCCGGCCCGACCGCGTCCGCCCGATGCTCGAGGATGATGGTCGGGCCGTAATCCAGGCGCCGGTCGTTGTCCCGGGCGTACTTGACGACTCCTTCAGCCGGGGCGAAAACCGGCGTTCCGGCCGCGGCGAAGAGGTCGATCCCAAGATGGACCGTCCGGCCCTCGGCGTATGGCCGGCCCGCGGGCCGGAACTGCTCCGAAACATAAATGATCCGGGCCTCGTCGGCCCGGCCGATCCCGACTCTGGCCCCCTTCCGGGTCATTTCCTCGAAGAGAATCCGGGTCCAGGCGGCCGTGTCGTCAACAACCTCGGGATTGGCAAACAGCGGCGTCCCGACACTCAGGTCGAAAACAATTTTCGGCTCATTTCGGAGGGGGAAACCCAGAACCGGGGCGAATCCGCCCGAGGCTTCCGTCAATCGCAGCCAGTCCCGGATTTTTTCCGAGGCCGGGTGAGCCGGAAATCCGCAGGCCTGGCGGAATGTGTATTCGGCGAACCTGAGCGGGACCGCCCGAAGACGGTTGAGCAGGACCCAGGCCGCGTCGTTGGAAATCCTGAGGTACTCGTTGTCCGGCCGAAGGCCGGCCTGCCGGGCGCAAATGGCCACGCTCATTAGGAGTCGAAGGACGATCAGGGGGAAAAGAGCCTCGCAATCGGACTCATCCAGGGGATGAACGGAGTGATATCCGGCCACGACCGCCCGGGCCGCGGCCAGGGGATTGTCCTTGCCCAGCATGGCGTAGGCGCAGGCCACGGCCGGTTCGGCCAGCGTCGTCGAACGGACCATGTCTCCGAAATCAATCAACCCCGCGATGCGCCGCGGGGCGAATCCATCCGCCCCGGGCGCGGACGGTTCGACGATGACATTGTAGTCATTGGCGTCGTTGTAGACGACGCTTCGCGGCAAGCGGTCCCACATCGGCTCGAGGACAGCCGTCGCCCGCTCGAGAAGGACATGAGCCAAGTCGCTTCGGTCGGGGTCGGCAATCAGCGATCCGTATTCGCGGACGACACGGCCGCCGTTCCGAAGATCCCAATAGAAGTCCCGCCGGGCGGCCGGATGGTCGAAGGAGGCCAGCCGGTTGGACAACCGGCCGATCAACCGCCCCAGGTCGGTGAGAAGCGCCGTCGTGTGCGGACAGACCGCCGCCAGGGGTCGGCCCTCGATATAGGATACCAGGCGGACGGCATGCGGTGCACCGGCCTTGTCCACGGCCTCGGAAACGCGCCGGCCTTGGATGTCGGGGAAAAGGCGCGAAGCGGGGATGGGATCCGGCCCCGAGGCCAGGTGAAGCATGGCCGCATTCTGCAGGTCGAGGTCCTCGGGCCGGTCGTTCGGGTTGGCGATTTTAAGAACCCGGCGCTCCCCCGTCTCGGCCGTCAAGAGGAAATTCTGGTCGCGCTCGCTCGGGAGCGGAGAAGCCTTCCCGGAAAATCCGAACAGCCGACGGCCGATCTCCTCGGCCTCGACCGGCTCGAACCGCGGCGCTTGGGATACAGTCGTCATGGTCCTATCCCCTGATCAGGATCAGCTCGGACTGCGGGTCGGAAAGCCATTCCGTCCCCGTCTCGGTGACAACGACCATGTCTTCGATCGTGACGATCCCCCGGCCCGCGACCATGAGCCTCGGTTCGATCGTGAAGACCATCCCCGGCTCGAGCCGGCGGAACGGCTTCCGGGCGTATTTTTCCCAGGCCGGGCCGAGCAGGGCCGTGCCGTCATGGGGGAAGCGTCCGACCTGGTGGCCCAGGGCATGGGGGAATTCCTCGTAGCCTGCGTCCGTCACAACCTTCCGGGCGGCGGCGTCGACCTCGAGGCCGGTCGCCCCCGGCTTCATCATGAGGCGGGCCGCCTCGATCGACCGAACGATCGTCTCGAATCCCCGGCGGACATCGGCGGGCGCCGCATCCTCCCCTTCTTCGAGGATATAAAACGTCCGCTGCAAATCCGAGCAGTAGTGTTCGACCTTGACCCCGAAGTCCATGTTGACGACATGGCCCCGCTCGATTGTTCGTCCCGTCGGATTGTAATGGGCCTGGGCGGTATCGGGTCCGGTGTAGACGGCCGGGCAGGTCTCCCGGCCCCAAGCCGTTTTCAAACCCCGGCGGACGACCTCGCCGTACATGGAATCGGCGACCTCCTTTTCGGTCTTGCCCGGGGCGAGGAAGCCGGCGGCCAGGGCGTAGATTTCCTGGGTGTGGCGGACGGCCTCCTTGATATGGCCGATTTCGACGGCTGATTTCCGCTCGCGGAGTGCGGAAACGAGCTTCTCGGCGGAAACGAGCCGGTCGGCCATTCCGATCTCCGCCAGGGTCCCTTGAAGCGTCAGGAACATGCCGTGGGTCAGTCCGTCGCAGATCTCGCTCCCCTCGGAATAATTGACCGCGATCGTCCGCGGATTCAAAGTTTTCAGATACGCCTGGAGGGGCTCCCGAAAGCCGGTGACGAAAGCCTCGACGTCATCGTAGGCCCCGGTATCGACGACCATCTGCCGGTCGTAGCGCCCGACGATCGCCTTGGTCCGGCCGTCCCGGCCGACAAGGAACGAGGAATGCCAGGTCAGGTCGCCGGGCACGAGGAACGGCAGCACCGGGTCGCCGTTGATCGCCGTTTCCCGGGTGAACGTCAGCCAGCAATCCAGGTCGAACTCCCGAAGAAGGCCGGCGGCTTGTTTGATTTTTTCCTTGATCAGCATCGGGGAACTCCTTGGGCGTCAAGACGCAAATCGCTTCAACCTCTTGAGGAAGATCAGGACCAAAACGGCCGAGAGGACCAAAAGGCCGGTCAAAAGGAGGAAGAACTGATGGTGGGCGAAATCGCTGTAATACCGGCCGAGCCAGCCGGACCCGTAGCTCCCGAAGGCGATCGCCGCCATCCATCCGCCCATCATCAACCCGGCGATCCGGGGCGGGGCGACCTTGGAAACGTAGGACTGGCCCATGGGCGAGATCAGGATTTCGGCGATGGTCACGATGAAATACGTCCCGATCAACCAGGCCGGCGACATGTTGTTGGCGTCCTTGTCGCCGCCGGCCAGGGAGGCGAAGACCATGACCAGCATCGCCAAGCCCATGAACAGCATCCCCAGGAAAATCTTGACCGGGGTGGAGGGCTCCTTGTCCCGGGTCCGCATCCGGGCAAACAGGGCCAGCATGAGAGGCGTCAGGACGACGATGTAGAACGGCTCGAAGAACTGGTACGTCTCGGGTCGGAGGAACTTGTAGATTCTCGTCGAGCGCTCGGCGAACAAGGTCAGGCCGAAGAAATCCTGGTAGAAGGCGACCCAGAATAAAATGACGATCACGAACAAGGTGATGAGGGTGGCGATCCGCTGCCGGGTTTCGGCGGCGGAAATAGGAACGGCGGATGTCGAGACGACCGCGGCCTTGCCCTCCGACCGAAGGTCGGCCGAAGCCAGCCGCTTCCAGCCCGCCCGGAAGATCGCCGCCCCGACGACCAGGCCGGCCGCGCAGACCCAGAAATTGATATTGTAGTTGTTCCAGGTCACCCCGACGAACGTGGCAATCAGGGGGGCGACGGCCGCCCCGATATTGACGGCCATGTAGAAGATATTGAACCCGGCATCCTTGAGCTCGGATTTTCCCTCGTACAAATTTCCGACCATGACCGACATGTTGACTTTGAAAATGCCCGTCCCGAAACCGATCAGGAACAATCCGGCGTAAAACGGGATCACCCGGGAGGCCGAGGAGACGGCCAGGCCGACGTAGCCCGCGGCCATCATCAAGGACCCGGTCAGAACCGTCGCCCGGCGTCCGAACACCCGGTCGCCCAGCCAGCCGCCCAGCAGCGGGATGAAATAACACAAAGCGAGAAACAGCCCATAGGTCGTGCCCTTGCGGGAATCGCTCCACCCGAGCGTCTTATCCATATACAGGACGAGAACGGCCATGAGGGTGTAAAAGCCGACTCGCTCCCAAATCTCGGTCATGAAAATGACCCAAAGGCTTTTCGGGTGGTTTTTCATCATCGCAGCTCTCGTCGCCTCCGGACGGGGTTATTTCTTGGTCGGCTTGAACTCGACCCAGTTTTCTATGAATTTTCCCGCTCCCGGCTTGGCCGAATCCCCGGCCAGGAGAGAATCGAAGATCGCCCGCATGTGGTCGTCGGGCAGAGTCCCGATGACCATCCGGCCGTTGATGATCAGGGTCGGCGTCGACCGGATTCCGTGACTGAATTGGTCCGAGGTTTTTTCGTATTCGGTCCCGGTGGCGACGATCCGGCGGAGCATCTCGGCAGTGGCCGGGGATGTCACGGCCGCTTCCAGCCCGTACCGTTTCATCAAATCCGCCCGCCATTCCGGGGTCTTGGCCTGCATGAAGTTGGCGAAGATTTCCTCGTGAAGGACGGAGAACAAACCCGGGTCGTGGGCGGCGATCAGGGAGAGGTCGCAGGCCCCGGGATGGATATTCTTCTCCACGACATCGTTGCATTTCGCCTCGAGGGGGAAGAACTGGAAGGCCAGGTTGATCTTCCCCGGGTATTCCGCCTTCAGCCGGGTCATTTGCTGGTGGAAAAACAGGCAATCAGGGCAGATGTGGTCGCCGTATTCGACGATTCGGATCGGGGCGTCTTCCCAGCGCGGCGTCGACTGGATGACCAGGTAGGGAGAGACGAACGACGGGTCGCCGACGACGGCCAGGTCGTTGAACTGCTTGACGATCGCCTGGGAGACACCGCCCATTTGGGCCCCCTTCTTGGCCAAGGTGAACTGCCGGAAGCCGTAGGCCCCCGCAGCCAGTCCGGCGACCGCAACGATCGCGATTTTGATCGACGGAGAGGCGAACGTCCGGAGAAAACCGCCGAATCCCGGCCGGTCGCTCCGGAGCCCGTATTTCCAGAACAGGAAAAAGCTGAACAGGGAAAAGAGGTAATAGCCGCTGCAAAGCAGGCAGAGGCTCTTCTGGATGAGGATCGAATAAGCCAGGAGGGCCAGAACCCCAAGTGCGTTGAGGATCGAGATCGCCTTATTTGTTTTTTCGAACCGGGCCGAGGGAAAAACCGCCCCCAGGACGACGAGCAACCCGACGAACAGCCCGAACCAGCCCATCGGCACGCCGCCGAACTGGGCGATCGGGGAGAAGGCCGAGCTATCGCAGTTGAAAAACGAGCTGATGTCGCAGAATGAGCCCTCCCAGATGGAAACGGGGTAGTTGGCCGCATAAAAGTGCTGGATGGTCATGAACGAGGCGGCGATCATCCCCGTCCCGGCGAAGAAGCTCCAGAAGCGCTTCAGTCCGCTTCCCTCGAGAGTCAACCCTTCAGACATGAAAACCTCCTCGTCTGGAATTGGCGGCCGCGGCGTATTTTAGCACATCTTCAACTTGAGAAAGACGGCCGTTCTCCTTATAATCGGGTCCCCCGCATGTCGGCGAAAACGGGGGATTCCCGTAAGGAGAAGAAGATGGCCCCTCTCTCAAACGAAGCGATTCTCGAGCTCTTCAAGGATTCCGACGCCCTGCTTCAGGGCCATTTCAAGCTCACCTCGGGCAAGCACTCGGAATGGTACTTCGAGAAGATCCGGTTGATCGAAAAGCCCGCCGCCCTGGAAAAAATCGTCGACCTGCTGTCCGAAAAGATCAAGGCCGAAGGCCTGGATTTCGAATATGTCGTCTCCCCCGCCTATGGGGCCATCGCCATCGGCTTCCTGGCGGCGCTCAAGCTCGGGAAAAAGTTCGCCTTCACCCAGCGGGTCGAAGAGAAGATGTCCTTCCGCTCCGGATTTTCGGGCATCGACGGTTCCCGGGCGGTCATCGTCGAAGATATTCTCACGACCGGCGGCTCGATCCAGGAGGTCGTCGCCTGTCTCAAGGAACGCGCCTGCGCGGTCCACGGCATTTATGTCCTGGTCGACCGGACCGGCGGGGCCGTACCGATCGAGGGGAAGCCCGTCGGCGCCCTTCTGGCCCTGAAAATCGAAGCGTTCGAACCGGACGCCTGCCCCTTCTGCCAAAACGGCATCCCCCTGGTCAAGCCGGGGGCCTCGGACAAGAAATAACATGAAAAAAATCGTTCTCAGCGGCGCGGCTCTTTTCCTTGTCCTCAATCTCGGGGGGTTCGACTTCGCCGGTTCCGGCGGAAAGACGGCCCCTCCCGCCGGCCTTGATTCGGCGGCCTGGGCCGGACTTCGGTATCGCTGCATCGGGCCTTCCCGCGGCGGCCGGGTGACCGCCGTAGCCGGAGTTCCCTCCGAGCCGATGACGTTTTACATGGGCTCAACAGGCGGCGGAATTTGGAAAACGACCGACGCCGGCCGCGCCTGGACCAACATTTCCGACGGATTCTTCGCCACACCCTCGATCGGGGCCATCCGGGTCGCGCCCTCGGCGCCCAACATCATTTATGCCGGCACTGGGTCGGACGGGATCCGGAGCAACGTCATCACCGGCCGGGGAGTGTACAAATCCACGGATGAGGGGAAGACCTGGTCCTTTCTCGGCCTGGGCGACACCGGCCAAATCGGAGCCGTCGAAATCCACCCCGCCAACCCCGACATCGTCTTCGTCGCGGCTCTCGGCCATCCCTTCGGGCCGAATCCCGACCGGGGTGTCTTTCGAACCCGCAATGGAGGGGCGACCTGGGAAAACGTGCTCTTCCTATCCGACCGAACCGGAGCCGTCGACCTCGAAATCGCGCCCGGGCGGCCCGATACGATCTACGCCTCGATGTGGCGGGGAGAGCGCAAACCCTGGACCATCATCAGCGGAGGAGGAGAGGACGGCGTCTTCAGGTCGACCGACGGCGGGACGACCTGGAAACGGCTGACCGAAGGGCTTCCCTCAGGCCTCGTCGGAAAAAGCGACTTGGCCGTCTCGGCGGCCGCCCCCGACCGCCTCTATATCCTTCTTGAGGCCCCCGAAGGAGAAGGGGGACTCTATCGTTCCGACGACCGGGGGGGGCATTTTACCCTCGTTTCGACATATGCCCCGCTCCTGGACCGCCCTTTCTATTACTGCAACCTCGATGCCGACCCGACGAATGCCGATGTTCTCTATGTCAATTCGACCCAGTTTTTCCGCTCCTCAGACGGAGGCAAAACCTGGACGCGACGCCCCACTCCCCACGGCGACAACCACGACATGTGGATCAATCCCCGCAATCCCGACATCTTCATCCAGTCCAACGACGGGGGAGCCAATGTCACCCTGGACGGGGGCCGGAGCTGGTCCACCCTGGACAACCAGCCGACGGCCGAGCTCTACCAGGTCGCCGTCGACGACCAGTTCCCCTACTGGGTCTATGCCGGGCAGCAGGACAACACGACGATCGCCGTCCCCAGCCTCCCTCCTTTCAACCCGGCGGGAGGCCCCCAGGCCTTCTGGCTCGAGGTCGGAGGTTGCGAGACGGGCCCGGCCGTCCCCAAGCCGGGCGACCCGAATATCGTTTACGCAAACTGCAAGGGCATTTTCGGCCGCTATGACAAGCGGACGGGGCAGGAAAAGCTTTATCCGGTCGGCGGCGCCAACCTCTACGGACACAACCCCAAGGATCTGAAATTCCGATTCCAGCGGGTCGCCCCCATCGTCGTCTCGCCCCACGACCCGAACGTCGTCTATCACGCCTCCCAATATCTCCACCGGACAACCGACGAGGGCGTCTCTTGGGAGACGATCTCTCCCGACTTGACCGCCTTCGATCCGGATCGGCAGGTCGTCTCGGGAGAGCCTCTCACCCGCGATATCACGGGCGAGGAGTACTACAGCACGCTGTACGCCGTGGCCGAGTCGCCGCTTCAAAAGGGCTTGATCTGGACCGGGGCCAACGACGGACCCGTTCACATCACCCGCGACGGCGGAGCAACCTGGTCCCGGGTTACCCCGCCCGGGCTTCCGCCCGGCGGACGGGTCCAGACGATCGAACCGTCCCCTCATCGGTCCGGGAAAGCCTATGTCGCCGTCTACCGGTATCTGCTCGACGATTGGGCCCCCTATCTCTTCAAGACCGAGGATTACGGCAAGACATGGAAGCGTTTGACGACCGGGCGCAACGGCATCCCGGCCGACACTCCGACCCGGGTGGTCCGGGAGGACCCCAACCGGGAAGGGTTGCTTTACGCCGGGACCGAGTTCGGAATGTATCTCTCCTTCGACGACGGAGAAAACTGGACGCCGTTCCAGCTCAATCTGCCCGTCACTCCAATCACCGACATCAAGATTTTCCGGAACGACCTCGTCCTCTCGACCATGGGCCGGTCGTTCTGGATCCTGGACAACCTGACGCCCCTCCACCAATGGAACCCGAATGGAGACTCTTCCGCACCGCGCCTGTTCTCGCCGGTCGAGGCCGTCCGGATGCGGTACCGGGCCGGGGGGCGCGGCCCGTCCGACCCCCAATATCCGGCCCCCGGGGCGGTCATCGATTTCTCCCTCCCGGCCGACCCCAAGGCCGAAGTCAAGCTGGAGATCATCGACGCCGACGGGAACCCGGTGAAGACAGTCTCCAACCGTTCGGGATTGCCCCGCCTCCCGGCCGAAGCCGGGCATAATCGCTTCATCTGGGATTTCCGCCGGGACATCCCCGCCGGGCCGGCCGGGACGGCCGCCGACCCGCAGCCGAGCCGGAGCCGGGGGCCGATGGTCCCGCCCGGGATGTACCGGGTTCGGATGACGACAGGCGGCTGGAGCGGGGAGAAAACGCTGTCCGTCGTTCTCGACCCGAGGCTTGCGGCATCGGCCGTCACGGTCGAGGACCTGAAGGAGCAAGAGCGGCTGCTGATCGAAATCCTGAAGCTTCAAGCCGAGGCCCGATCCACGGCCGCCCGGGTCGAATCCGAACTGAAGGCCGCGGAAGAAGCGGCTAAAATCCCGGGGCAGGCCGGAAACCGGGCCAGGGACAGGGCCGTGGCCCTGCGGTCTCTTCGGGCCGAGATGGTCACGGCCGGCGGGCGCTATCCCCAACCGATGCTTCTCGATCAGATCGGGACGCTGGCCGGGCGGCTGGACCAGGCCGACCAGAAACCCGGCCGCGATGTCTACAAGCGCTATGAGGAGCTCGCCGGATTCCTGGAGCGGATCAAAACCGCCCTCAGGGACGCCAGCTGAACACGACCTTGAAAACCCCCCTCCCCTCCAGGGGGACGAAGCGGGAGAGCGGATCCCAGCGCCGTTCCCAGTTCTTGTTATAGACGAAGAAGACCTCGTTGCCCGGAGAAACCCGCCAGCGGAAGCGGATATTCGCCCCGATCTGGCCCGAGACATCGTCGTATTGGATATTGTTCAACAGGCCCAGGTCGGGGGTGAAGTAGAAATCCGCCTTGAGTCCCAACAGATTCTCTGAAAAATTTCCCTCGGCCAGCCGGCCTCGAACAAGGTTGGCGGTCAAGGCCAGGGTGGCATACCCCTTCATCTTCAAATTTAAACCCAGGCGAAGATTATCATACGTCCCGGAATAGAACGGCCCGAAGCTCCAGCTCAGGTTGAAGACCAGGCCGAGATGGTTGGGCGTATCGAATTCGAACCGGTACGAGGTGAAATCGTATGCCTTGACCGGCAGGATGAGCCCCGTGGAGATCTCGAAGGGCTCGAGCAGGACATCCCGCGTCGGGATGATGTTGAACTCGACCCGGGCTCCGTTTTCGAGGCGGAGGTTCAGCGGAGCGGTGAAAATCCTCCGCGTCTCCAGGTTCCCGGCCAGGTCCCAGTA
>JAFGEN010000022.1 GCA_016931595.1 Candidatus Aminicenantota bacterium
GCGGCCAATTCCAGGACGATCCCCCGGCCGATGCCCCGGCCCGCACCGGTCACCAGGGCGACGGGTCTTTTATTCATCGCGTTTCTCCCTTGTTCCTCCGGTCAGCGGTCGGCGCCCCCGGCCCGAAATTCGCTCCAGACGTTTTCAAACCATAAGTCGGTCTCGGGGATCGGCCGGATGTCGGTCCAGCGCGTTTCGGGCCGGCCGGAATCATCCAGCCGGACCTGCAGGATCCGGCGGCTTGGAAAGTCGTCGGGCCCGGCCGGGGAAAAGGCTGCGTTCGGCCCGAGGGCGGGGACGTTGTGCCCGCCCTCGGGATCGAGGACGAGATACGAGCCGCGGCTCCGGCCGCCTTGTTTGAGGTATTCCCGGATCGCTTCGAGATACATGGCCGCGGTCAGGGCGTGGTCGAGAGCCCGGAAAGCCGCGGGCAGCTTGTCGGCCGAGGAAACGGACAGGGATGCGAGGGAGCGGCGGTAGAGCGACCAAGCTTCGCCGCGGGTCCTGTCAATTGTCAGGAGGTCGCGGACCTGGGCGCCGGCGGCCGTCATTCGGCGGCGGATTTCCCGAAGCGCTTTTTCGGGGTCGAGGCCCCGCTTTTTGCCTCCGGCCAGCATTCGTTCGGCCCGGTCCCTGATTTCGGCGACACGGGTTTCGGCCCAGGAGGCGAAAACGGCCGGCGAAGGCGGGGCGGACGCGTTGTTTCGGGCGATGAATCGGGCCGCCCGGGCGCTTCCAACCTGGCCGGAATTGAGAGCCGAACCGCCGGGACGGTATACTCCATGGGATCCGTTGACTTCGCCGACGGGAAACAGGCGGGCGATTTCGGATTCCCACCAGATGTTCGCGGCCAGGCCGCCGTTGTTGTGCTGGGCGCAGACGCGGATTTCAAGGGGTTCTCGCTCGAGGTCGATCCCATGGGAGAGGAAAAGCTCGATGGCCGGCGGATTCATCTTTCTCAAACGCTCGACCGGGGTCGGGAGAAGGGCGCCGCTTCGGGCGAGGTAGTCCCGGGCCTCGGGATCCAGACGGTCGAAGTCGAACGTCGCCTTCGGCCCGGCTCCTTCGGGATTCCTTCGGAAGTCCAGGAAGACCCGCCGTCCCAAGAGGACGGTTTCCCGGTGGACGAGGAGGTCGACGTTCGACGATCCGTGATCGGCGATCTTTCTCGGGTCGAAAGGCCATTGATATCCTTTGAGAAAGACGGCTCGGGCGAGTTTCGCGAAATCGGGGAATCCCTCGGCCAGGAACTCTTTTTCGTCCCGCCCCCGCCGGTCGGTCGAGAAATACCGGGGGATGACCTGCTGATAGGTGCCGGAAAGGTTCCAGCGGAATTTGACCGAAGCGATCCCGAATTGCGACTCGGTCAGGTTGCATCCCGGGGCGCCGATTTCAAAAGCCAGGCCGTGCGACCCGCTCTGGCTTTCGGGATAGACCGAATCCTGGTAGATTCCGGCCGGACCGCCGGAGCCCAGGATGACGTTGACCGCGTTGAACAGGACCAGGCCGCGGCTTTTTCGGCCCGTTGCTCGAAGGTCGAGGGCAACCGCCCCGACGACGCGCCTCGTTCCGTTCTCATCCCTGGGGATCAGGCCGACGACCTGGTGGCGCTCGAGGATCGGGATCCGCCGCCGGCGGACTTCCCGGGCGAAGGCTTCAACCATCAGCCGTGAGGTGAGCGGCCCCGCCGACGTCGCCCTCTGCCTGTGGTCGTGGTCGGTTTGATAGCCGGCGTAGGCTCCGTAGCGGTCGCGGGGGAAGGGGATCCCCAGGGCCGTCAGGCGGAAAAACGCGGGCAGCGAGCCCAGGGCCTCGCAGAGGGCGATGTCGCCGTGCATCGATCCGCCGGCGAACAGGTCCCGGGCCATCTCCAGCGGGGAATCCGGCGCGCTGCCCGCCACCGCGGCTTTGTAGTACGTCTGCTTGTCCGAACCGGCGTCGTGGGACGTTCCCGACCCCAGGCGCTCGGTGACGATCAGGATCCGGCGCTCCCCGAGGTCATGAAGGACGAGTGCGGCGTTAAGAGCGGCCGCCCCGCTCCCGATGACGAGCGTGTTGACCGAATGGAGGGGGTAACGCGCGCTCCCGATCCGGACCTCGGTCTTGGCCATGCCCGGGTCATGCGCCTTCGATCAGCAGGAACGGCTTCCGTCCGAAGTGCGAGTACAACGGCCGGAGCCGGTCGCGATCGTAGGACGTGTCGATGTCGACGACTTTCTTCTTGCTGGTTACGACATCCAGGGGGATGTCGTCGTATTCGCCCTTGCGGAGGCAGGCCATCCGTCCCGATTTGCCCTCCAGGATGAGGTCGAAGGCGATGTTGCCGAAGGCCATGGGGATGATGTAGTCGAGTGCGTCGGGCTCGCCGCAGCGGACGAGGTAGCCGAGCTTCTGGTTGAGGACGTCGACCTTTCGGCCGTTGTTATACTGGGGGGACAGTTCCTTCAGCCGCTGGGCGACGAGGTCCCCGATACCGCCGAGCTTTTTATGGCCGAACATATCGGCCTCGTGGTCGCAGAAGACCATGTCTCCGCCCTCGGGCACCGCCCCTTCCGAGACGATCACGATCGCGTAGTGGCTGGGATTCTCGGCCCGGTCCTGGCTGAGAAGCTCGGTCAGCCGTTCGAAATCGAACGGGTGCTCGGGAATCAGGCAGCGGTCGGCGGCCGCGGCCAGGGTCGGAAGCAAGGCCGTGAAGCCGGCGTAGCGGCCGAAGACCTCGATGACCAGGAAGCGCTCGTGGGAACCGGCCGAAGTCCGGAGGGCGTGGGACAGGGCGATCGTCCGGGTGACGCAGGTCGAAAACCCGATGCAGTAGTCCGTCCCGGGCACGTCGTTATCCATGGTCTTGGGAATGGCCACGACCTTGAAGCCCTGTTGGTGGAGATGGACGCCGTAGCTCAAGGTATCGTCCCCGCCGATCGGGACGAGGGTGTCGATGCCCAGAAATTCGAGGTTCTTAAGGACGTCCGGGGTCAGGTCGTTGGATTTTTCGGCGTAGGAATCGCGAAGATGGGTCGGAACGGCCGAAAGGGGGACGTGGCTCGGCCGGGTCCGGGAGGTGTGAAGAAACGTCCCGCCCGTGCGGCCCGCTTTACGGACGAATTCGTCTGTCAAGTGGCAAAAATGGGCCGAGTTGTCCGCCTCCTTGTCCCGGACCATTTCGACCAACCCGGCCCAGCCCCGCTTCAGGCCGATGACCTTATAGCCCTCGTTGAGGGCTCGAAGGGTGACCGCCCGGATCGCCGGATTCAAACCCGGCACATCGCCGCCCCCGGTCAGGATCCCGATGGTGCCGCGCTTGGATTTGATGTTGGCCATGATTCCTCCTCCTTTTCGTCAATGCCGGAGCGGACGCCGCCGAACGTCGAATGAATTATACGGGAACCCCGGGCTAAAATCCACGAGGGGAGAGGCTCTGAGCGCTAGAGTTTGTAGGTGGTTGCATCCCGGA
>JAFGEN010000235.1 GCA_016931595.1 Candidatus Aminicenantota bacterium
GACTTCGTGTATAATAAGCCCGAATAATCCCGGAAGGAGACGGACATGAAATTTTTCCTCGACACGGCCAACCTGAAGGAAATCCGCGAAGTCGCCGGCTGGGGAATTCTCGACGGGGTCACGACCAATCCCTCGCTCGCGGCCAAGGAAAACGCGAAGTTTGAGGACCTCATCCGGGACATCTGCGCCGTCTGTCCCGGTCCGGTCAGCGCCGAATGCGTCTCTGAAAAGGCCGAGGACATCATCCCCGAGGCCCGGGCCCTGGCCAAAATCGCCTCGAACATCGCCGTCAAGATCCCGGTGAACCTGGAAGGCCTCAAGGCGACCAAGATCCTTTCGGGCGAGGGGATCGCGGTCAACATGACCCTGATCTTTTCCCCGACCCAGGCCCTGCTTGCGGCCAAGGCGGGAGCGAAGTTCGTCAGCCCGTTCATCGGCCGGCTGGACGACATCTCCCAGGATGGAATGGAACTGGTCCGGGAGATCACCCAGATTTTCGAAAACTACCGCTTCGACTGCGAGATCATCGTGGCCTCGGTCCGCCACCCCCGCCACATCGTTGATGCGGCGCTTCTGGGGGCGGACATCTGCACGATTCCGTTCTCGGTCATCGACAAGCTCGTTCGCCATCCGTTGACCGATGCCGGGATCGAAAAATTCCTCAAGGACTGGGGAAAGGTCAAGAAATAGGGGCTGTTCGGCCGTTTTCTTTTTTCTTTTTAACATGTTATATTTCCAGTCGGTGTAGACTGCACCGATGAACAAGAAACGCGGCCGAAAGCTGAAAGCGCTGATCATTCTCCTGGCCGTCGCCGCGGCGCTGGCCGGAGCCGGGGTCGTCGTCCGGTCGGTGCTTCTGGCCGAAATCCGCCGGCAGATCGCTCCCTCGTTCGGCTACGACAACCTCCGCCTGAGGGCCTTTCCGCCGTCGGTCGTCCTCTCCAACCTCAGGTCCAAAACGCCCGACCCTTTCTATTCCGCCCGCAGCGTCGTCCTGGAAATCCCGATCCGGACGATTCTCAGCAACCGCCGCACCTTCAACGTCTTCGTCCAGGGCTTGACGATCCGGATTTACGAGAAAGAGCAAAAGGACGCCAAGCCGCTCTCGCTGGATTTCAAGCTGCCCTTTTACGTCCAGAACGGTTTGCTGCTGGACGGGGAGGTCCATTATTGGGGCAAGGGAGTCAACGTTCTGGCCCGGGGGGTGAGAGCGTATTTCCGCCAGTCCAAGGACGCCCTGGTCATCAAGGCCGAGGCCGCGTCCCACGCCATTCATGTCCGGGAAATCGCCCATAAGCTTGAAGGCCGGTCGGAAATTCATATCGAAGCCAGGGAGAAAGAGGTCTTCCTCCGCCGCCTGAAAATCCAGCACCCAGACCTCCTGGTCAAGGCCAAAGGGACTCTGACCGACCTGAAGAATCCCGCCCTCGATGTCCAGGCGACAGTCCGCGGCCCGGTGGCCCTCATCGCCGATGCGTTCAACCTTCCGTTCCAATGGACCGGAAAGGCCGAGGCGACCGGGCGATTTGTCAGAAGCGCCTCCGGCCAGTCCCGTTTCACCGCCGAGGTCGAAAGCCGGAACATGACGTTCACCGGGATGCGCCTCGGCCGGGTGGGAGGGAAGCTGGCCATCACTGAAGGGAAGGGAACCCTTGGACTGGAGATCTCTCCGCCCGGATCGACCGTGGAATACCTGGACCTGGCGTTCACCCCGGGAAGACTCGACGGGAAGGCCCGCGGGCTTCACGTTGATCCGCTGATCAAGCAGATCAACATCCCTTGGCCCGTCCGTTCGCCCATCTGGGGCGATTTCAACCTGGATCTCCAAGACCTCGAGTTGAAGGGCGAATTCCGGGATGATCTCCTCCCGGAAGAAAACGGCCGGTTTCCCTTCCGCGGGCCGTTCCGTCTCGGCTGGGACCGGAAAACCGGGATCACCTTCGCCTCCGAGCGCATCGAGTCCAATTTCGGTGCGATGCGCGTGGACGGGCGCCTCGATATCGGCCGCGATCTTCGCATCGAGATCGAAGGCGAGGCGACCGATATCCCCCGCGGCCGCCGATTCACTTCGCTGGCACTCAACCTGCCGCTGGCCTTTCCGGAGATCCGCGGCCGGGGGAGGGTCGATGTTAAAATCCTCGGAGCCTGGCATTCCCCCGAGGTCAAAATCGGTTTCGACCTGGCCCCGGGCGGTTTCGCCGGGTTCGATGTGGCCGAGGGTTCGGGCCTTGTCGAGATCGCCAAGAGGGAGACATACGGAACCGTCGACGTCCGCGACCCGGAACTTTCGGGGAAGCTCCGCTTTCATTCGATCCCCGGTTTCTACACCTGCGCGGTGGAAAGGGGAGAAGGGACTCTCGAGCGCATCTTTTCCTCCCTGGGTCTGGCCGTTCCGCTGGCCGGCCGGGTTTCAGGATCACTCGAGTTCCATGACGATGGCCGGGGCATTGCATCGGCCGGCGACTTCACCTCCCCCCGGGCTGAAATCGCCGGTCAGCCGGTCGAAAATGTCAGCGGCCGCTACGACTGGTCGACGGCCGATAACCGCCTTGCCCTGACGAATCTGAAAGGCGAGATTTTCGGCGGGATGGTCTCCGGGTCCGGATCCCTGGGCATCCTGAGCCGGGATTTCGCAATCGACGTCTCGGTCAAGAATGTCGACCTCGCCCGCCCGGCCCCCGACGTCGGCGGACGGCTGGACTTCGACCTGAAGGGTTCCGGAAACCTCGACCGGGACCCCGCCTCGGGGCCGATGTCGATCCGCAACCTGACGCTGGGCCCGCTGGCGGACACATCGGTTTCCGGCGACATCGAGTTGACCCTGCGGGAACATCAGCTTGGACTTCGATTGAAAGGACTGCTCAATCCCGGGGAAAACACCTTTGACATTAAATTCCGCTATCCCGAAACGGAAGGGACGTTCGCGGCCGAGGCTTCAGGCTCTCTCTTCAACCTCGACCTGGTCGTCCCCTGGCAGGGGACCGAGGGTGAAATCCGGTACCTGGCCGAGGCCAGGGGGGGCAAGGATATTCCCGTTAGCTGGGACGGAGTCCTGGATTTCAAAGGCCCGGTTCTGCCGTTCCCAAAATTCGCCCATGCCGTGACCGACTACGCCGGGCTCATCCGGATCGAACGCAACGTCGCTACCGTTCGGTCGTTCCAGGGCAAGCTGGGGGGCGGCGATGTCTTTGGCTCCGGTCAGGTCCGGTTCGGGGCCGGGGGCCTCGAACTGGTCGACCTCCGAGCCGAGGGCCGGGACATGACTCTGTCGATTTTCGAGAGGACGCGGGCTCTCGGGAACGGTTCATTCCGTCTCTTGAAAAACGCCCGGGAATTCATCCTTTCCGGCGACGTCGAGGTCAGGGACCTCATCTGGCGGCGGGAAATCACGGAAAAATTCACTTTTTCCGCCTCTCCCTATCCCGATATGGAAAAGGGGAAGGGGCCGTTCGACGACCTGGCCCTCGACATCCGCCTCCGGGCGGAAGACGGGGCCGTCCTTGAAAACTCCCTGGGGAAAATCGAGGGCCGGTTCGACCTGACCCTGAGCGGAACGGTTACCGCGCCTGTCGTCCTGGGCGACCTGGAAGGCCTGAAGGGCGAGGTTTATTTCCAGGACCGGACGTTCCGCCTGTTGCGGGCTAGGTTGAGCTTCTTCAATCCGACGACGATCGAACCCTACCTGGACTTCCGCGGGGAAACTTACCTCAAGGATTTTCGGGTCACATTTTCCCTGGCCGGGCTCATGAAAAGTCTCCGGCCGGAGTTTGTCTCGTCTCCGCCGCTTCCGCCGGAGGATGTCCTGGCCCTCCTGGCCTTGGGCGAATCGTTTAAGCGGACGTATTCCTACGATGCCACGGCCCAGGTCGGAACGGGCTCGCTGATGTCGTTCCAACTGGCCGACCAAGCCACCCGCCGCGCCGAGCAGTTATTCCGCCTGGACCGTTTCCGGATCGACCCGTTCGTCCTTGGGGCTTCGACCGAAATGACGGCCCGGCTTACGGTCGGGAAAAAGATATCGCGCAACCTGATCCTTCTTTATTCGACCAATCTCACCTCGCAGCGGGAGGAAATCATCCGGTTGGAATGGGAATTCCTGGAGAGTTTTTCGCTCGTCGGCATGCGCGACGAGCGGGGACGGTTCAGCCTCGATGCCAAGATCCGAAAAAGGTTCTAAGAGGCTGGCGGCCGCCCTCCTGGCCCTGGCGGTCCTGGGGGCCGGGTCTGCCGCGGCCCGCGAGGCTGAGATCCGCATCTCCTCCATCGTCGTCCGGATCGAGGCGGCCGAGGTCAGGCCCGACCTTCGGAACCTCGTCCCGATCGCCGACGGCGAGCTTTACCTTCCCGCCCGGATCGACGCCGCGGTCAAACAGATCTACGCCACCGGGTTGTTCGCCGATGTCGAGGTCCTGGCTGAAGGCGAAACCGATGTCCGGCTGACCTTCATCCTGAAACGGAAGCTGTTCACCCGGAAGGTCGCCTTCAGCGGCGATGCGCCCGTTTCTCGGAAGATGCTCCTGGCCGGGCTTTATGCCCTTCGGCCCGACACGGAATACTCCGCTCCGCGGCTGATCCGGGCCGAAGAAGAGCTCCGGGACGTCGTCCGGCGGGAGGGCTTTCTCAACGCCCGGGTCACCGGCCGGGTCAATCCCGACCCCGAGGAGCCGTTCGTCGACCTCGATTTCGAAATCCAAGCCGGACTCCGCTTCACCGTCCGGAGCGTCGAATTCCGCGGGGGTCTGGACGGCATTCAGGACGCGGCGGTCAAGGCCATGGAGACGCGCTCCGGACGGCCGTATCGGCCGACGATTCTTGAAGCCGATATGGCCGCGGTCAAGGCCGCCTACGGCGCGGCCGGGTATCCCCGGGCCGAGGTCGTCGTCCAGAACCGGAGCTTCCGGGCGGCCGATTCGACCATCGGCCTCGTCCTTCGAGTCGAGCCGGGCGAGCGCATCCGGATCACCATCGAGGGTGCGGATGTCCCCGAATCCCTCGTCCGGCCCCTCTGGGAGGAGCGAATTTTCGAGATCTGGGGCCTGGAACAGGCCGAAGCGGCCATCCTGACCCATCTCCGAAAGAAAGGCAATGTCTTCGCCTCGGTCCGCTCGAATGTTGAGCGCAGCCCCGGCGAGCTTCATATCATCCACCAAGTCGCCCCGGGCCGAAAGGTAAGGATCGAGGACGTCATCTTCGATGGAGCCGCGGCTTTCCCGGCCGGCGAGATCCGCCGGGAGATCGGCCTGCCGCCGGCCCTGCCGATTTTCGGAAGCATTTCCGGCGACCGGCTCTTCACCGTTCCGGAGGAAGTCGAGACGTTCTACCAAAGCCGGGGCTTTCCCGAAACCCGCGTTTCGCTCCAGTTCCGCGAGGGGGAAAAAGGAACCCTGGCCGTGTTCATCGTCGAGGAGGGACCCCGCCAGACCGTGCGCAATGTATCCTTCCTCGGAACGAAAATTTTCACCGAGGACGAGCTGTTCGGCGAGGTCGAAACCCGGTCCGGCGGAGCGTATGAACCCAACCGGATCCGGCGGGATGCCGAGCGTCTCGAGGCCGCCTATGCCGACCGGGGCGTCCGTGGAACGATGGTCGCCGCCCGGGCCGAGGACCTCGGCGACGGCCGTTTCGACGTCTTCTTCGACCTGCGGGAAGGCCGGCCGGTCCGGATCGATAAAATCGTTGTCTCGGGCAACGCTGTGACCCGGCGGGACGTGATTGACCGGGCTCTCCTGGTCAAGGAAGGAGACCCGGCCCGGACCGGCCTGATCCGGGAGTCCAAGCATCGGCTGGAACGGCTCGGCGTCTTTGTCGAGGTCAAAATCGAGGAGCTTCTGTCCGAGGGGGGGGAGGCAGAAACACTGGTCGTCAGTCTTCGCGAGGGCCAGCGCAACTACGCGTCTTTCGGAATCGGCGTGGAGACCAAGAACGAGCCGTTCGAGCTGGAGATCTGGAAGAATATTCTCAGCCCGCGGTTCACCGCCGAATACATCCGGGGGAACATGCTCGGCCGGGCGAACCAGCTGAGCCTCGTCGGCCAGTTCAGTCTTCTGGAGAAACGGGCCGTCGCATCGTGGGAATCGCCGACCTTCTTCGGGCTTCCGTACCAGTCGGCGCTCAACGGTTGGATCGAGCGGGAGGAGCGGCCGAGCTACGGTTTTGACCGCCGCGGCGTCAGCCTGTCGGCCTCCCGGGCGATCGGGCCCGGATGGACGTCCCTGACCACGGCTCGAGTCGCCCAGACGACATTGTATTTCCTGAAGATCGCCGAGTCCGAGGTCGACCGCCAGCATTTCCCGTATTCGGCCACGGCCTTGTCCGAGACCCTGATCTGGGATGCCCGGGACGACAGCTTCAACCCCGCCCGGGGCCATTTTTTCAGCGCCGTCATCGATTGGGCTTATCCGCTGTTCAAGGCCGAGTCGGATTATCTAAAAAGTTTCATCAAATTCCAATATTTCCGCCCGTTGGGAGAGCAGATCCTGCTGATCGGGACATTCCGGGGGGGCTTGGGCATGGGCCGGATGCCGATCCATGAGCGATTCTTTGCCGGCGGATCCGGCTCCTTCCGCGGCCGGCCCTTCGACGGCCTGGGCCCGAAAGACGCGGCTTCGGGCAAACCCGTGGGCGGGAAGGCCATCCTGCTCTTCAACCTCGACGCCCAGTTTCGGCCGTTCGTTTCCTTGCCCAACCTGTCCCTGGCCGTGTTCTACGACCTGGGCAACGTGTTCTCCCACAGAAGCGACGTGAGCCTGGCCGACCTCGAAAACGCCCTCGGCTTCGGCCTCCGCTACAAAACCCCCCTCGGTCCCCTCCGGGTCGACCTGGGTTGGAACCTCAATTCCCCCGACGGAAGCCGCCGCGGACCGCGGCTCTATGTGACCATCGGCAATGTATTTTAATATGCGCCCTATTCCGAGATTTGGAGGCCTCCTCCTGCTGGCCCTGGCTTTCTTGGCCGCAGGCGGGCCGGCTGCCGCCCAGGAACGGCTTGTCGACGGGATCGCGGCCGTGGTCAACGAGCGGATCATCACCCTGGTCGACGTCCAGATTGTGGAAGCCTTCGGCATCGTCGAAGGACCGATCGGGGCGGACCTCGGGACGGCCAGACTGGCCATTCTGCAGAAGCTCATCGACCGGAAAGTCGTCCTGGACCTGTCCCGGGGCCAGGCGCCGGCCGACCCGGCAAGGGTCGAGGCCGAAATCGTCCGGATCGCCGGACGGTTGGGGGAGGAGGAGACCCGGGCCCGTTTGGCCCGGTTCGGCCTCTCGGTTTCCGACATCCGGCCGTATCTCGAGGAAAAGCTCAAGGTCGAGGCGGTGATCGCCGATCGGTTCAGCCGGAGTGTTCCGGTGAATCTCGACGAAATCGAGGCCCGTTATCGAAACACGTACGAACCCGGTGAACGGGCGGCCGGCCGGACGCCCAAGCCGTTCCTCGAAGTCGTCGATGACTTGGAAAACGGGATCCGGGCGGAGAAGATCGCCGTCCAATCGGCCCTCTGGGTCCAGTCTCTTCGGGACCAGGCCGAGATCGAGATCCGTCCCGATATCTTGAAAAAATAGCGGTCTTCCCTTATAGTCGGCGGACGCAAATCAGCGGAACAGATCGACAAGGAGGATCAGATGGCTCGTTGCGTGTTTCTCTTTCCCGGACAAGGGTCCCAGTATGTCGGCATGGGGAAAACATTTTTCGACCGGAGCGAGGAGGCTCGCCGGTTGTTCGAGCGGGCCGATGAGGTTCTCGGATATCCGTTAACCCGGATTTGCTTCGAGGGGCCGGAGGACGAACTCAAGCTGACTCGAAACACCCAGCCGGCCTTGCTGCTTGTGAGCACCGCGGCCTTTCGCCTCTTTGGTCGGAAGCCGGTCGTAGCCGCCGGCCACAGCCTGGGCGAATATTCGGCCCACGTGGCGGCCGGGACGATCGCCTTCGAAGACGCCCTGAGGCTCGTCCATCAGCGCGGGATCTATATGCAGGAAGCGGTCCCCGTCGGTGTCGGAGCCATGGCCGCCCTCCTGGGAGCGGAGTATGAATCGGTCGTTGCGGCCTGCGCCGCGGCCGAGGGCGGGCAGGTCCAGATCGCCAATTGGAACAGTCCGGACCAGATCGTCATTTCCGGCCACAAGGCCGCCGTCGAGCACGCAGTGAAAAATATCAAGGCGGCCAAGGCGGTCATGCTCCCGGTCAGCGCCCCGTTCCACTCGGCCTTGATGGCCGGGGCGGAAGAGCGATTGGCCGCCGACCTTGATGCGGTCGAATTCCGCGATCCCGAATTTCCGGTCATTACGAATGTCGACGCCGGAATGATTCGGACGGGCGCGGAAGCCCGTGACGCCCTGAAAAGGCAGGTCAGCCGGCCCGTCCTCTGGACGAAGTCCATGGAGCTTTTAGCAGGGGAGAAGATCGACGCCTTTGTTGAGTTCGGGGCGGGGAAGGTTCTCTGCGGCTTGATCCGGCGGATCGGGAAGGGCTGGCCGCACCCGTTCACCGTCCAGAGCGTCGAGAATCCGGAATCCTTGGAAAAGGCGGCCGTTCTTTAAACATTGCGGTTCTCTTCCAGATCGTGCGGCAAGAGTGACCGAGAACGGGGCGGCTTTCGCTCACGCGTCCGGATCATAACGGCTTTTCTTGATTGGCTTCGCTCGGCGGCGAAGAACTCGCGTCCCGGAAGACCTTCTAACGGCTCAAGGCGCGGGACGCTCAAACATCTTCGCTCGGCCTGGCCTTGCCAGGTTCTCGTGCTCGGTCGGCCTTGCCGACAAGGACCGGCTTCTTCCGAGTCGGCGACCCAAGCAGGCATCAAGAAAAGCCCCATCCGGACGATGTTCGCTCCAACCGCCATAACCTCCGATCCCTACCCACACGGCATGGAAGGGAGCCGAGATTATTTGTTGTCCAGAACGATGTCCCGGCCGTGCTTGATAAAATATTCGGCCGCCGAGTAGATGGCCATGGCCATCGTCAGCCAGAGGCCGATTTCGCCCACGATCATGAGTTTTCCCAGGATGCCCTTCCCGAGGATCAGCAGGGCGATGGTCACTGTCTCCAATTGCATTTTGACCTTGCCCGGCCAGGAGGCGGGAATGACGACGCCCTTGGACGCGGCGATCGCCCGGAATCCGGTCACCGCCACCTCGCGGCCGATAATGACCGCGGCCATCCAGGCCGGGACGCGGCCGATGCCGACGAGGCTGATGAAGGCCGCGGTCATGAGGAGCTTGTCGGCGATCGGGTCGAGCAATTGGCCCAGGGCGGTGATTTTGTTCGTCCGCCTGGCTAGGACGCCGTCCACGGTATCGGTCAGGGTGGCCAGGATGAAAATGCCGAAGGCGACCCAGGAATTCCCTTTGAAATCGACGAGAAGGCAGAACATGAGAAAGGGGATCAGCACGATCCGGAACGTCGTCAGCGTATTCGGCAGATTCATGGCGTTTTAATCAAGGGGCATTATAGCATCTTTGATTCCCGGGGCGAATCGGGATACAATCGAAGAATCATCCTCCGGCGGGAGGACCGTCCGCCGGGGTGTGACAATCCGGATCTGGAGGTTCTCCATGCGTCATCGACGCTTTCCGCGGATTCTTACCCTGTCTCTCTCCGTCCTCATCCTGGCCGTCCTCATCTTTCCCCAGGCGGCCAAAAAGCCCGCCCGGATCACGAACACCGACCCGGCGGTCCGTCTCCAAGCCTACGCCAAGCATGTCGAAATGGAGGCGGCGTCCAAGTTCAAGGATCTGAAATGGCAATTCCTCGGCCCGAAAAACATCAGCGGCCGGGTGTCCGACATCGAGGTTGTCTCCCCCAAGGGCAAGGCCTCGACCATGTTCGTCGCCCACGCCGGCGGCGGCGTCTGGAAGACCGTGAATGAAGGCACGACCTGGACGCCCGTGTTCCAGGAGGGACCGTCCACGGCCATGGGCGACATCGCCATCGATCCGGCCAACCCCGACCGGATCTGGGTCGGGACGGGCGAGGCCAATATCTACCGGTCCTCCAATTCGGGGACCGGGGTTTACCTGTCCACCGACGGCGGCAAGACCTGGGAGCATAAGGGCTTGGCCGGGACTCACACGATCGCCCGGATCGTCGTCCATCCCAAAAATTCCGACGTCGTCTACGTCGCCGCCTCCGGGACCGAATGGACGCAGAATCCCGATCGCGGCGTTTACAAAACCGCCGACGGCGGAAAGACCTGGGAGAAGATTCTCTTTGTCGACAACGAGACCGCGGCCAATGACCTGGTCATGGATCCCCAGAACAACGACGTCCTCTACGCCTCGACCTGGCAGCGGACCCGGCAGAAATGGAACGACCCTCGCAATCACGCCGGTTCGAAAAACAGCGGGATCTGGAAATCCGTCGACGCCGGAAAGACCTGGACGCCGATCAACATGGGCCTTCCGGAAGCCCGGCACCGCGGCCGGATCGGGATCGACCTGTGCCGGACCAAGCCCAACGTGCTGTATGCCCTGGTCGACAACTATGAAACGGCCCGCGAGCCGACCGAGGAGGAGAAGCTCGACTCCTACGGTCTGCCCTCGGCCGGGATCATCAAAGGCGCGACGGTCTATCGGTCCGACGACTCCGGCGCAACCTGGACCCAAACGAGCGGTTTGACCGAGCAGCAGAAGCAGTTTATGGAGCGCCATTCCAACACTTACGGCTGGGTTTTCGGCCAAGCCCGGGTCGACCCCAACGACCCCGACACGGTTTATACGATGGGTCTTTCCCTCAATGTCTCCCGCGACGGCGGTAAAACGTTTATCCGGCTCCGGGCCCCCGGCGGCGACCACCATGCCCTCTGGATCGACCCGAATAATTCCGATTATCTGGTCAACGGCTTCGACCAGGGGCTGGCTGTGTCCTACGACAAGGGCCAGAGCTGGAAATCGTTCGTCAATGAGCTCCCGGCCTGCCAGTTCTTCGACGTCAACTACGACATGGACACCCCGTTCCGGGTCTATGGTTCGATGCAGGACCACGGCAGTTTCCGGGTCAAGGTCGACCTCAGCCTGGGCCGCGACCGTATCCAGCCCCAGGATTGGGAAGGCGCCCCCGGCGGCGAGGGTTCCCGCCACGCCATCGACCCGACCAATCCGAACATCGTCTATTCGGCCGGCTTCTACGGCACCCTCGAGCGCTCTGAATACGGCAAACCCGGTCCTTACCCGGGATACCCGGCGAGCAAGACGATTCTCCCGGTGACGTACCCCGATGAGCCGCGCCTCCGCGGCCAATGGCTGGCTCCCTTCGTTCTCTCGTCTCACAATCCCAACATCCTTTATCACGGAATGCAGTTCCTTTTCCGGTCGCTCGACCGGGGCGACACCTGGGAAAAGATCAGCCCGAACCTGACCGCCGAAGTCCCCAACGAGTTGGGCGACATCCCGTTTCACACCCTGTTCGCCCTGTCCGAATCGCCTTTAAAGTACGGCTTGATCTACGCCGGGACGGATTGCGGCAATGTTTGGATCACCCGGGACGGCGGGAAGAAGTGGGATTCGCTCAACACCGGCCTGCCGTACCAAAAATGGGTTTCCAAGCTGGTCGCCTCCCAGCACGACCTCGCCACCGTCTACATGACCCAGAACGGCAAGCGCGACGACGACGTCATGCCTTACGTCTGGAAGTCGACCGATTTCGGCAAGACCTGGGTCGATATCTCCAAGGGCATTCCCCTGGGCCCGGTCAACGTCATCGCCGAGGACCCGGTCAACCCGAAGATCCTTTACGTCGGGACCGACCAGGCCGTCTACGTTTCGACCAACGGCGGCGCGGCCTGGGAAGTTCTCGGAACCAACCTGCCCTCGACGTATGTCCACGACCTGATCATCCACCCCCGGGACAACATGATTGTCATCGCCACTCATGGACGCGGGATGTGGGTCATGGACGCCAACCCGATCAACAAAAAGGACCAGATGAGGCGCCGGTTCTACATGGAATGACGGACTGAGTTTCCAAAGGGCGGCTTCCTGAAAGGGAAGCCGCCCTTTTTTATGGCTCTCTTCCATATTGTGTGGGTAGATTGGAGGCGGTGACGGCTGGAGCGAACATCGTCCGGATTAGGCTTTTCTTGATGCTTGC
>JAFGEN010000023.1 GCA_016931595.1 Candidatus Aminicenantota bacterium
GGCGCATTGACAGCCCGCGACACCCCCTCTATCATGGGCGCCATGGATGTCGTCCTGGCCTCCCAGTCGCCCCGCCGCCGGGAGCTCCTCGGCCGGATGTTCCGCGAATTCCGGGTCATTCCGAGCGGAGTGGACGAGACCGTCCTCGACCGGTCCGATCCCGTGGCCTTCGTCCGGGAAGCGGCCGAGCTGAAAGCCCGGGACATCGGGACCCGGTTCCCCGAGGCCCTGGTCGTCGCCGCCGACACCGTCGTTTGCCTGGAGCGGGAGATCTTCGGCAAGCCGGGGAACCGGGAGGATGCGGCGGAGATGCTCGCGCGTCTCTCCGGCCGCCGCCACCGGGTTTTGACCGGGGTGGCCCTCTTCCGGGCGTCCGACGACCGGCTCATCGTCAGCTACGAGACGACTTTCGTTACGTTCAAGGCGCTCTCCAGGGAGGAGATCGAGTCCTACCTCGACCGGAACGACTACGCCGACAAGGCCGGAAGCTACGCCGTTCAGGACATCGGCGAGACCTTCGTCGAACGGCTCGAGGGCGATTATCACAATGTCGTCGGCTTCCCCTTGAAGCGCTTCAAGAAAATGCTGAAGGAATTCAAGGCTCCGGAAATCGACCTGGAGGTCGCCGGGATCGCCTTTCCGAAAAGCTGGCCCGTCGCCCGTTCCAAGGACCGGGAGGTCTGGGTTCCGGGAGCCGTGGTCGGGGACAAGGTCCGGGCCCGGATCCTCCGCCGCAAGCCGTTGGTTGCGAAGATCACCGGGATTCTCGAACCGTCGCCCTGGCGGGTCCAGGCTCCCTGCCCCCACTTCGGGCCCTGCGGCGGCTGCGCCTTCCAGAACCTCGATTACGGCCGGCAAGTCGAGCTCAAGGCGGATTCCCTCCGCCGCGTTCTGGAGAAGAACGGTCCGCCGGGCGCCGTCGATGTCCTTGAACCATTCCTCCCCTCGCCCGTCCCCTTCGGATACCGGAATAAAATGGAATTCGCCTTTTCCGGGCCGGGAGGCGGCCTCCGTCTGGGTCTTCGGGAACGCTCGCTCCCCCTCGGCAAGTCGCGCAAGCGGACCGTCGGCCTTCAGACCTGCCCTCTCTTCGGACCGGCCGCCGACCGCATCCTTCCCTCGGCCGCAGCCTTTGCCGAGGCCGACGGGCGGCCGGGCTTCGACCCGATGTCGAAAAAGGGATTTTTCAGAAACCTCGTCCTCCGGGAGGCGAAAGCGACCGGCGAAGTGATGGTTATCCTCGTGACCCGAAGCGGCGATCTTCCCGGAGAGCGGGATTGGGCGGAACGGATTGCGGACGAGGTCCCCGCGGTCCGAAGCGTCTGGCGGGTCGAAAACGACCGAGAGGCCGACCTTGTGGAATACGGCCGGGAAACGCTCCTTGCCGGCGCGCCCGGAATCGAGGAAGAAATCGGGGGGTTGTCGTTTCGAATCGGCCCGGCCTCGTTTTTCCAGCCGAATCCGCATGGAGCGGCCGTTTTTTATGAAAAAATCGCGGCCCGGGCCGCGGAGCTGGGGTCGAAGAAAGCGGCCGGCCTTTTCTGCGGAGCCGGAGCGATCGAGCTCTTCCTGGCCCGGACGGTCGAAGACGTCGTGGGCATTGATTCCGAAGAGGCCAACATCCGCGAGGCTGAGGACAACGCCGAACGAAACGGCCTGGCGAACATCCGGTTCATCGCCGGGCTTGTGGAAAAATCTCTCGACCGCAAGGAGCTTGCGGGGGCCGACCTCGTCGTCCTCGACCCTCCCCGGGACGGGCTGCGCCCCGGCGCCTTGGCTCTCATCCCGGCCCTGGGCGCGACGAATCTCGTCTACATGTCCTGCAACCCTGCCACCTTCTCCCGGGACATCCGGGGATTGGCCGCCTCAGGTTACCGGCCGGAGCGGATCGTCGGGGCGGACTTTTTCCCCCAGACGCCGCACTTCGAAGTGCTGGGATTTCTCAGCCGCTGAAAGTCACCGGATCAAGTTCTGGGCTTCTTCGTATCTCGCCTGGGCTTCCTTGACCTTGGGGTCCTCCATGAAAGGAGCGATTTTCTCCATGGCTCCCATCATCCTCCCCATCATGGCCATGATCCGGTCGTTGAACGGCTTCAGCTCGGCCGGGGGCTCTTCCATGTTCTTGAATTCGGGGAATTTTTCCTCGATCGCCTTCATCTTCGGGGCGATCTCCTTGGTGGCGGCCGTGATCTCGTCCATAGCCTTGACCACGTCGTCGGCCGAAGCCGCTTTCTCGAGCGCCTCGAGGAATTTCTCGTTGACCACGACGAACTTGTCCATCACCGGGCCGACCTCGGCGTATTTCCCCAGCGCGGCATACTGATCGACGGCGGCTTCCGCCTTTTCGACTCCCTCTTTTGCGGCTTCTTCGCCTTTTTTGCCGCACGCCGTCACTCCGACCACCAAAACGACCGCCAGAATCAGAATCCAAGTTTTGCGCATCGACACTCCTCCTCTCCGGAATCCGGAAGGCCCGGACCCGAAAACAGAAGGGGCCGGCCGCTCCGTTATATCCCGGACTATATACGGGCGCCCGCGCTGAAGTCAAGAGAAGATGTGTGAAAATTTCATGAAGGAATTGATTTTACGCGCAGGATGAAGAGATTATCCTTGGGGAGGAAGTCCTCGGTCCGGACGAGCTCGAATCCCGCCCGGCGCGCCTCCTGCTGAATCTTGGACTTCGAGGTGTATTCGCTTTCGGGCATTCCCGGGTCCTTCTTGGCATCCGGATCGAGCACGGCCACGATCGCCCCCGGTTTCAGGGCCGGGATCAAGTTTCGCAGAAGATCGATCGGCCGGGCGAGGTGGTGGTATGTCAGGACCATAATGACGGCGTCGAGGGATTCTTTCGGAAACAGGGGGTCGTCCACTTCGCCCAGGATGACCTCGGTGTTGGAAATTCCCGCTCTCTTCAAGCGGTCCCGAAGATAGTCGAGACTTCCGTTGTTGATGTCCTCCGCATACACTTTGCCTGTCGGACCGACCCGCGCGGCCAGGTGGACGGTATAGCGCCCGCGCCCCGCCCCGACCTCCCCGATGACCATGCCCGGCTTGAAGCCAAGGGCATCCATGACCTGTTCGGGCGGCTGGCGCTCGTTGTCGGCCCGTTCCCAATAATCGGAATGATCGGCCTGGGCCGCGGCGAAAAACGTCCCGACGGCGCAAAACAGGAGGGCTGCCAAGAGGCGAACGATCGGTTTGGTCTGGATCATGATCATTCCTTATCTTCAGGAGTAGGACGAACGACTCTTATACCCCGGCCGGAAAGAAATCGTTTCCTCGGCGGCCGGCGGGTAGGGAATCATTCGAGGATAACACTGCATGATTCATGCCATCCGCATTCAAAACGGCTGGTCCTTCCTTTTTTCGGGCTCTATCCAAATCCCGAAAGAGAATCATTCGAGCGCAGGCGCCGGACAAGCGATCCGGAACGCGGAGATTCACGATAACAATCTTTACAAACCCGCATCCGCGACGTGCGCATTGTTCACTCTTCAGACCCGTGGATTTTTGGTATGATGGCGGGCGGAGAACTGTCATGCCCCATACGTTCGACGCCGCCCGGTTCAAGCGGCTGATGTCGGCTGAACGCCGCCAAGAGCTCCCGCCGCGCCCCATCCTCGAAAAGATCGGCCTTCACCCGGGCCAGGTCTTCGTCGACATCGGCGCCGGACCCGGGTTTTTCGCCATCCCGGCGGCCGAGATCGTCGGGCCTCGAGGCCGGGTCTTCGGGCTCGATATCGCCCCGGTCATGGCCGAAGAGCTAAGGAAAAACGCCGCCCGGAAAAGGGCGGCCAACATCCGGGTGGGGATCATCCCGAAAACGGCCGCAAAGCTCCCGCCCGGAGCGGACTTCTATTTCCTGGCCAATGTCTTCCATGAAGTCGACGACCGGAAGGCATACCTCCGCAATATCCGCCGGCACATGTCCGCCTCTTCCCGCCTTGTCATCATCGATTACCTGAAGAAAAAAACGAAGCGCGGGCCCCGGCTTTCCCACAGGGTGCCCCTCAAGGCCCTCCGGGCGCTCCTGGTCGAAACCGGGTTTGTCGTGGAACGGATTTTCCGTCCCAATGAGATGGAATATGCCGTCATCGCCCGCCCGGCGGCGGGAGGACACCGATGAGCGAATCAAAAATCCGGTGGGGGATCCTCAGCACCGGGAAGATCGCCCAGTCCTTCGTCGAGGGGCTCAGGCATCTTCCGGATGCCGAAGTCACGGCCGTCGGCTCGCGGACGAAGGAAGCCGCCGACCGGTTCGCCGACAAAAA
>JAFGEN010000236.1 GCA_016931595.1 Candidatus Aminicenantota bacterium
GGACGGCCAGCAGAGGTCGAGATCCCACATCCCGATTTCGCGCCCCGAGCCGTTCACAAGCTGGAACGTTCCCTTGGTCTTGGCCGAATCGCCGTTTTTTCATGGCGACTCCTTTTGTTTGCGCGGACCTTTTTTATTGCGTCAGGACAATCGTGGATTTTCCGATCGTGATTTGATCTCCGTTGTAAAGAGAGCATTCGGACACTCTCCGACCATTGACGAACGTGCCGTTGGCGCTTCCCAGATCCCGAAGGAAATATCCTTCATTGGAGACGAGAAGCTCGACGTGACCCGACGAGACCTCGGGATCGTTCAGAACGATATCGTTTCCCGGATCGCGGCCGATCGTGTTCGATCTTGCTTGAATGCGAAAATGTTGGCTCCGTCCACCGGCCGGGAAAACATCCAATCCGCCCAGGTCCGCGGTTTGTTGGGTCGGTCGGGCCGGTCCGCGCCGGCGGAGAAGAAGGATGGAAATGAGGAGAGCGAAACAGGCCAGCCCGAGACCAATCGCGGCAAAAACAGGCCACCGGGGCTTCACGGCAGGAGCGATGAATCCGCCGCCCCCTCCCCCGCCTGCAGCCGGAAGGGGAGATTGGGTGATGGCCTGATTGAAAGCCGTCGTCAGCTGCTGGAGGTTTTGGGCGTCATAGGCCGTGCCGCCTCCGGCCTGGGCCACCTCGGCCAAAGCCTTCAAAGCCGTGGGATTGTTCTGAAGTCCGAATCCAATCGTTGAAATCTGGACGGCCATCCCGGTGTTGAGGGCCGCCCGGCGCAGGGTGGACGGATCACGGCCGATCGTCGTGACGGGATCCGTGTACAGCACGGGGGGAAGGCCGGCCGGGGCCGTCGTTCCTTCGGGAGGAGTATTCGTCCCTCCCATCAAGGCATCGACCATGTCGGAGATGATTTCGGGAGGAGACTGTCCGGACGGGATGGAATCCGGCCCGCCTTTTTGAAGCCCGGGCGGCGGGGCGGTATCGGCCGTTTGCCCGGTCTGAAACGGTGAAACGACAAGCCCCACCGGACCGGCCGCATACAGCTTCCCGGGCGCCCCGATGACCAACGGGTTGAAATCGGGCTTCCGGGCGATCTTGAGAGGGACGGCGATATGCCGCTGGTTGATCTGCCGAGCCGCCTCGTTTCCTAAGGGCGGACAGTCATTCTGACCGTCACAGAGGAGGATGATCAGGCCTTGTTTTCCATGGCCGCTCGTCCGTAAAAAATCCTCGGCCTGCAAGAGGGCCGGGGACAACGGCGTTCCGCCGCCGGACTGAATGGATTGGATGGCCTGGGTCAGGCAGGGAACATCCTGGGAGAATTCCGCCAAGACGGGGAATCGATCGCTACACCCCCCGGAATAGGCGATGACGCCGATTTCGGTCTTTTTGTTGATGTTCGAAAGCGCTCTGATCGCCGCCTGTTTGGCGTCCTCCATCTTATTGCCCGAGGCCATGGAGCCGGATTTATCCAGAAGGAGAACGATGGACATGTCGATATCGGGAAGGGAGGCCGCATCGCAGGGATCCGTCCCGGCCTTCATCTCGAAATCATCCCCGAATCCGTCCCCGTCGGAATCGGCGCTGGAGCCGCATTGTCCCAACGGCGGGGCTACGCCTCCCCCGGGAAACCCGGCCGGTATGTCGGCCGGGAAACCCGCGTCCGAAGCGGGTTCTGCGGTCCCGGCGCTCGAAGTGCCGAATTCCCCCCACATATCCACTTTAAAAGGCACTTGTTTTGCGCTGCCGGGCGAGGTTCGGATGAGAGCGGTTCCCTCAGCCCCATAAGAACCGAGCAGCGTGTAATTCACCGAAAGGAGCGTCCCGCTCCCCAGGGAAAACTTTTCTCTCGGCGCCCCCGTCATCCAAAAATGGAAAGCGCAGTAGACGTTGTTGTTTTTACCGTAGACGACGACCGGTCCGCCGCCGGTGGCCGTCGGAACGACAAGCCCGTCGATGCCCGTATCGATCGTCGTCGACCAATTCTTGACATTATCCTTGCAGGTCAACCTTCCGTTGGCCGGATTGAACTCGAAAAGGTAGACGACCGACCGGTACTGGACGGTCATGTGAGACATGGCGCTGCCCAACTCTTTTCCCACCAGGCTCGTCGTCCCCGCCTTGCCCCATTGGTCGATCGTGAACATGTAATAAACCATTTGTCCCGCGTTCTTGACCTGGACCAGGGCCTTGCTGCCGTATTGGCCGGGACGGAAAACGACGCTCACGAGGTCTCCCCGGCCCACGTTTCCTTCTGCGACAAGTTCGGCGTTGAAACCGCTGAACATCTTGTAGCGGACATCCATCCCTGTCTGGTAGATGATCACGGGTCCGCTGGGTGTATCAATGGCTTTAAAGGACGCCGCCGAGGGGACCTGGCCGGCGGCCGGAATCGGCCCCTTGGGGCTGTTCATCCAGGTGACCGTCCCGGACGCACCCCATTTGAATTCAAACCTTCCCGCCGTAATCGTGCCCCCGGCGCATGGACCGCCCGGGGTGAAGGCCGGTTGTCCCGACTGCCCGCAGGGATGAAAATAGTATTCCCGCTTTTCGTTGATGGTCGCCTCGGCCGTCGTCCCGTCCGAAAACTCGACTTCGACCTTCCCCTTGATGGTAATCGTTTCTGTGATCGGCAGATGACTCCAGGCCGCTTTCAAGAAAAAGGAATTCCCCGCCCCGTTCCGGCTGATGTTTTGGTGAACATCATTGAAATCAACATAAAAATAGACGCCGGGAGCGGTTGATTCATAAACGGTCGCATTGAAATAATTGCCGCTCCATTCGAAATGGACGTCATTGGAAAGGATCTGTGCAAGTTTTTTCCCTTCGGGATGCCACAACCGGATATACAGAGGAAAACGGTTTTGATAAGGATAAGGCCGGCAATATGGCTTTGTGATCACGGGCTTGACCCCGGGCGGATCGATATAAATGCTCTGGGAAACCGGGCCTTCCAGGATGATCTTCAAATCTTGCGCCTGAACACCCTGGACCGTTCCGATCAAGGCCCCGCCGAGAAGTCCCAATACCAGCCGAATCACCCTGTAGGAAAATCGGATCTTCATGTTCCCCTCCCTTCGGATTCATCGTGCGCGGTGGCCGTATCCTTCACTTTCATCCCTCGACCGACGCTTACCCTCGAAACGTCAAGCCTTGGTTTTCGTCCGCCTTTGGCGCGCATTTCTGCCGGACCTGTCGATCCCTGCCCCTGTTATGAGGGATTGTGTGAAGAATAAGTAAGATCTATCATGATGTCAAGACAAACTGCACTCCGATCAAGAGGCTTGCGGTTTCACGCCGGCTATTTTTTGACAAGCGGAATGTAGGGATTGGTCGACTTGGGCTCCTCCCCCGCGCCGGGGACTCCGGCGGCCCAGAGCAAGCCCCGCTTGACGACCTCCCGAGCCTCGGGGACATTGAAGTCCGCGGCAACGTGGCCGAGCGAGGTATAAAAGATCCGCCCCTTGCCGTACATTTTCTTCCAGACGACGGGCATCACGGCGCCCTGGATCCAGGGGGCATATTTCCCGCCGAATGTCGTCACGGCCAGGACCTCGACGTTCGGGTCGACCAGCATGTAGTATTGCTCGGAATGCATGTCGAAGTCGGCCAAGCCCTTCGTGATCGGGTCGGTGTGATTCGTGACCTGGACGCGATAGTCAATCACCCCGCCGGGATGGGCGGCCCAGGCTCCCCCGACCATGAACTCGTACTCGGTGTTGCTTCGGAAAGAATCGGCCATGCCCCCGTGCCAGCCGGCCATTCCGACTCCGTTCTTGACCGCGTTCAGGAGGCCTTTCTCCTGCTCCGGGGTGATCTGGGACATGGTGACGACCTGGACGATCAAGGACAGCGATTTCATCTTGGCCGCATCCTTGTACGAATCGAGCGTGGTCGAGATTTCCACATCGAAGCCCTGCTCCCTGAGCCAGGGGGCGAAGATATCGACGCACTGTTTCGGCTCGTGGCCGTCCCATCCTCCCCAGACGATCAGGACCTTTTTCCCCGCCCCGGGTTTTCCGGGATCGGGCGTCCGGTCGGCCGCCGCCCAGGCGACGCTTGCGGCCGCGGCCAGGGCGAAAACAAGCAGGAAACGGACCCCTCTGTTCCGCCGGAGCTTCTTCATCTTCTTTCCTCCTCTCCCGCTGTAACCACGGCTTCGGTTTTCGGGCCGAAGAAAACGGTTCGTCTTGCCCTTCGCGGCGCGCGGGCCTTCGTTCTCGCCTATTTCGCCGAGGACCAGGCTGACAAAACCGAGCCCCTTGGTTTCCCCGCCGACGGGGCCTCTCTCCCACGCCCGACAACGGCTAGGGACGACCCCTCACCGGCACCCGCCGCCTGTTTAAAGCGGCCGGATCCAGATATTCCGGAACCGGGTGGGATTCCCGTGGTCCTGAAGCGAAACCGGGAGCTTATCGGCATGAGCCGCAAAGGGAGGCCGGGCCTTGTGGGCCGTCGGCCCCGTCAACTCCTCGTTGTCCTGGACCAGGATTCCGTTGTGGAAAACGGTCAGGCGGGCCGGCCGAACGAGCGTTCCGGCTTTGTCGAAGCGCGGCGCCCGGAAGACGATATCGTAGGACTGCCACTCGCCCGGCTTGCGGCAGACGTTGACCAAGGGCGGGTACTGCCCGTAAATGGCCCCGGCCATGCCGTCGGCGTAAGTTTTGTTGTCGTACCCGTCGAGGACTTGGACTTCGTAGGTATTCATCAGGAACACGCCGCTGTTTCCCCGGCCCTGGCTCGTCCCGAAGACCTCCGCGGGCGTGGCGAATTCGACATGGAGCTGGCAGTCGCCGAAGCCCTGTTTGGTCTGAATCGATCCGGTCCCCTTGACCGCTTCCATGAATCCGTTTTCGACCTTCCACTTGGCCGGCTCGCCCTTGCCGTTTGTCCAGGCCGAAAGGTCCTTCCCGGAGAACAGGACGATCGCGTCGGCCGGGACGGGAGCCGGAGGGCCGGCCGGGCCCGGATTTACGATGGGCGGAAGAGGCCGCGATTCATCGTGGATCGCCCATTTCTGAAGGTCGGCCTTGCGGTCCTGGACCGAAGGGAACGCGGCTATAAGAACGGCCGAGGAAAACAGGCACAACGCGGCGAATGTCTTTTTCATGAGCGTCTCACTCGTTTTTAAAGCGACCAGCCGATGCGGTATTCCTTATGGACGAAGGCGTTGGCCTCGGGCAGGTTGGGAAATTCCATCTTGACCGGGTCCCATTGAAGGATTGTCTTGGAGTCCCGGAAACGCATGGCGATATTGCCGAGAAGCATCATTTCCGTCAACGGGCCCGAGTAAGCCGGGATGTCGGTCGTCGACTTCTTTCCGGCCTTGATGGCCGCGACCCACTCCTCGGCGATGCCGGGGGAGCGGGGAATGGTTTTCTCGGGCCGCTTGTATTCCTTCATCAGGGATTCGGGAAGGAGCCGCGGATTATCGCCATAGCAGCTGCACATGATCATGCCCTTGGTCCCGACCATGAGGACACCGCCGTCGGCGTCGCCCATCATCCGGCCGTTTTCGATGACCGAAAGGGCGGGGCGGGGAGGTGTCAGGCCGCCGTCATACCAGGTCAGCTTGACCGGGGGCATCGAGCCGCGCTGCGGGAACTCGTACCTGACAATTTCAGCGATGGGCCAGGAATCTCGGGACGGCTTTGTGGAACTCGCCTGGACGGTCGTCGGGCTTCCGAGCTTGAGGGCCCAGTAGGGTTGGTCGATCAGGTGGGCGCCCATGTCGCCCAAGGCCCCGGTGCCATAATCGAACCATCCGCGCCAGACAAAGTGGGTCAGGGCCGGATGGTACGGGCGCCAAGGGGCGGGCCCGAGCCAGACGTCCCAATCCAAGTTGGGCGGGACGGAGGGGATTTCCTTGGGAGCGTCGATTCCCTGGGGCCAGATCGGGCGGTTGGTCCAGACGTGGACCTCGGTGCAGTCGCCGATCGCCCCGTCCCAGAACCACTCGCAGATCAGGCGGATGCCTTCTTTCGCGTGGCCCTGGTTTCCCATCTGGGTGACCAGGTTGCGCTTGGCTGCTTCCTCGGCCAGCATCCGGGCCTCCTTGATCGTGTGGGTCAGGGGCTTTTGGAGGAAGACATGCTTGCCCATCTTCATCGCGGCCATGGCGATGACGGCATGGTTGTGGTCGGGGGTGGAGACGGTGATCGCGTCCAAGTCCTTGACGGACTCGAGCATCTTCCGCCAATCGCGGAACTTGGCCGCCCTTTCGTACTTCAGCTTCTTGTCGGGCGCATGGCGGTCGGAGTTCAGGAAAGCGGCCATCTTCATGTCGTCCACGTCGCAGAGGGCGGCGATGTTCTCGGTGCTGACGGCCACAGTGTCCGAGAACCCTTTTCCGCCGACGGCGACGCAGCCGATGTTCAGGGTGTCGCTCGGAGCCTGGTAACCGGGGCCGCCAAGCACGCTCCGGGGAACGACCATGAACCCGGCCGCGGCGGTAGCCGCTGTTCCAAGGAAGGCCCGCCGGGAAAGGCCCTTGTCATTCGTGGACTCGGTGTCAGTCATGTAATCCTCCATTTTCCCTATCTTGGATTATTAACAAATATTTTTAAATTCTTATAATTCTTTTTTTTTATATAAGATAAATATGCGGAGGGGGCTTGCAGCCATCTCGACTCGTGCATAATCCAGATTATCATATTCCGCCGGTAAAAATAGTCAATTCTCCAGAATCTTGATCCGGACGTTCCGGAACTCGACCCGCGAACCGTGTCCGCAGAAGGCGATATGCCCGGACGTCCGGGCCAGGCCCGGGTGGTCCCGGCCGTCGACCGTTCCGGCTTTCGAAACCTCGTCCAGGTCGGCCTCGACAATCGTCGTCCCGTTCAGAACGACTTTAATGGTCCGGCCGCGGACGGCGATTTCCTCGGTGTTCCATTCCCCGACCGGCTTTAAAAATCCGCGCCGGGCCGGGATGACGCCGTAGACGGAGCCATGATACTGGTAGGGTTTGAGGTCTTGATATTGCGGGGCCGAATCGTCCAGAACCTGAATCTCCATCCCGACATAGGCTGCGTCGCCTTCGGGCGGCGTCCGGATGCCGATGCCGTTGTTCGCCCCGGGGGCGAGCTTGAACTCGAACCGAAGGACGAAGTCGGCATACTCTTCGACAGTGAAGAGATTCCCTCCGCTTCCCTCCCCGACGACGATCGCTCCGTTTTCGACCGTGTACCCTTTCAAGTCGCCGGTCCATCCGGCCAGGTCGCGGCCGTTGAACAGGGAAACGAAGCCTTCCTCATGTGTTCCCGCCGCTTCTCGGAAGGGTTCCGGCCGTTCAGTCTTCTCCCCCTCCGGAATCTCCCGGAGAAAGATGTTTCGGAATTCGAGCGGCGTGCTGTGGGCCTGGAGCTCGATCTGACCCGAGGGATAGATCGGCTTGTCCCGTTCCCAGTAGTTTTCCATCACCACGCCGTCGACCACCCTGACGCCGTTGAGGTCGACGGTCACCCGTTCCCCGACCATCCGAATATAGAACGTGTTCCATTCCCCGACCGGGCGGTCGGCCGGCTGCGCCGGCTTGTTGGGATTTTTCTGGTTGTTGTAAAGCCCGCCCGAGCCCTCGGGCCATTGGGCCGGGTCCCAGATCTGGACCTGGGGGGATCCCCGAAGGTAGATTCCACTGTCGCCTTCGGGGCTGATCTTCCAATCGACGAACATTTCGAAATCGCCGTAATCGGCCGCGGTGCAGAGGCTGTGTCCTTTCCCGTCAAAGACCAGCCCGCCGGCGATGACCTGCCAGTGAGCCCGCATGAGCTCGTCGGCCTCGGCTTGGGCCGAGCGTAGCTCCGTTGGAGCCATTCTCGCCCGGTTGGGCGGGTCGGCCACCAGGCCCTTCCAGCCGGAGAGGTCCTTCCCGTTGAACAGCGGTTTGAATCCTTCCCGCGAGAGAAGCTCCGCGGCGAACATCTCGCCCGGGACACGGTCGAACTCGTTGTCGATGAACGGGAGGGCTTTTTTCAACGCCGCCGCCGCCCGAAATCCGTTCAGCCCCTCGTATCCGGTCGCCGGCATCACCAGCCTCAAGACGGCCTGGGCGGCCCGGCCCCGGAGGGCCGGGTCGTCAAGGAACGGATCGATCAGCTCGAGCGCTTCGGGCTGCCGGACCGCGGCCAGGGCATTGAGGATGACGACTTTCTCGTCCGGGTCGACGGCCGCGGTCAAGGCTTCACGGAGCCCGCTGATCTTTGCCTCGGGAGCCGCCGAGGAGGCCGGAACGAGACGGCCGATTCCCTGAAGGGCCAGATAGCGCGTCTTTTTATCGACCGCGTTTCGGACCAAGGCGAAGAGGTCCGGGATAGCGCTCTCCTCCGGCCAATTGCCCAGGGTGAAAACGGCCACCGCCTGAGCCTGCGGATCGGGACTCTGAAGCTCGGCACGGACGGCCTCAAGGGCCGCCTCGCCGCCGATTCGGGAGAGCGGCCGGATAAAATCGATGCGCTTCGGTCCGGAGACACCCGACATGGCTTGAAGCCAAACCGCCGCCCGCTCCGCCGGATTGGAGACGCGGCCGGCCGCGGCGACCGCCGCATTTTGAATCAAGACGATTTCCGCCGGAACCTCAGACGCCTTCAGAAGCTCGGCCAGAGCCGGAAGGTCGCTCCCCCTCGTCACCTGTTCAAGAGATCTCAGGGCGGCCGTCCGGACGCTTTCCTCGGAGCTCGAGGCCAAGGCCAGTACGGCCTCTGATTGCGATTCGGCCTTTCGCTCGGCCAGGAGGCCGAGAATCGCGACCTGGGCCGCCGGCGCCGCAGTCGGGAGCAAAGCGGAGATTCGGGGTACCAAAACGTCGGAGGAAAAAAACGACGCCGCCAGGCCGGCCGCCCAAAGCTCGGCCGGGTCCTGGGATGCGAATAACGGAACGAGATCCTCCCAGATCTCGGGGCCGCCCATTCGGGCGGCGGCGACCGCGGCGGCCGCCTTGACGGGACCTTCTCCCATCCGAAGCTTCTCCCGGATCGCCGGTAAAGCCGCCGTCTCGCCGCGGCGGTCAAGCAACCGGATGATATCCGCCTGGATGTCGGGAGCCGTTCCGTCCAAAAGATCGATCCATGAAGCGGCCTTCCAGGCCGTCCTGAGGCCGGCGGCCAGGTCGAGGGCTTTCCACCGGAATTCCCGGTCGGGCGAGGCGGCGGCTTCAAGAAGCACCGCCGCGCCCTCTCTTTCCCCCAAGGCGGTCGCAAGCAAGCTCAGAGCCTCCGAGCGGATCTGTTCCTCACCGGGCGCGGTATAGCCGGAAAGCAGGGCCCTGGCGATCTCCGCCGATTCGCGCATCCGGCCCGATTCGGACAGGCGCCGGGCGAACCGAAGAAGCCTTGGAGCGCCGGCGGCCCTCTCGCCGTGCGAAGCGGCGATCCGGACGCGCTCGAGAAGCGGACGGGCGGCGGGATCGCCGATGTCGGCAAGAGCGTCCAGGGCGGCCGAGCGGATTTCCGGATCGACGACGGCCGCCATATCCATCAGGGTCGGCACAGCCTCGCGGCTGCCGAGGTCGGCCAAACCGCGGATGATCGCTCCGGCCGTCGAGCCCCGCGCTTTTTTCAAGGCCTTCAAAAGGACGTCCGCGGCTTCCGGAAGACCGGTCGCGGCCAGGGCCCGGACGACGGGGCCGGCCAATTCCGGCCGGCTCAGATAGCGCGACAGCGGTTTGATGATTTCCGCCTGCCCCGAGCGCTGGAGGAGGGAAACGAGAAAGGCCGAGTTCTCCGGGTCCCCGGCTGTTTCCAGGGATGTAAGGATTCCGTCGATCACCGGCATCCGTTCGGCATAGGCGCCGGGACGGCCGGCCCGGATGGTTACGGCGTCGAGGGCGTAGCGAACCAAGCTGTCGTCCGCTTTGCCCGGCGGGGCCAGCCGCCCGCAAAGGTCGACGACGGCCGCCGTTCCCATCCCGATCAGCTCGGAGGCGGCCGCCTCGCGTTCGGCCGCGGTCTCGGCCGGAAATTTCAAGAGGAGGGCGGACACCCGGTCGGAGAGGGAGGGGTTGGGAACCTGTCCGGATAAAAGGGAAAGGAAAACGGCCAGAAAAAGAGCGGCGGAAAGAACCGAAGTCCTGATTTTCATCTTCCGGCTCCTTCCAGGCTCCAGGGGGAACGCATCGGCTCATCGATCCAACGGGCGGCCTCCGGGTCGTCGGGAAATGTCTGGAGGTCCGGGTCGAAACGCAGCGGCCGTCCCAGCCGGACGGCGATTTTCGCCAGGTTGACGATCGTGCAGGACCGGTGGCCGTTTTCCTCATTGAGGGCGAATGGTCTCCGCGTCCGGACGGATTCGGAGAAGTCCGTGATGCCCGGGTCGGGGTCGGGAAGGTCGGCAACGACCCGGGAGAAATCCGGGATATCGGACTTAAGGCCTTTAAAGATCTTCCCCTTCGGGCCTTCCAAGAACGGGGCGGACACGTCCTTATTCTCTCCATCGAGGACGATTTCGCAGCCGTCCGCATACCTCATGGTGACCCGCCGCCATCTTCCGCAGGCGTCCGGATGCTGCTGCGGGGCGTCGGCTTCGATTTCCACGGGGCTCGTTCCGTCCTTGCCCAGAAGGTCCTGGACGGGGTCGAGGTAATGCATCCCCATGTCCCCCAATCCACCGCCGTCGTAGTCCCAGTATCCCCGGAAAGTCTGGTGGACCCGGTGGGGGTTGTACGGTTTGAAGGGGGCCGGGCCGAGCCAGAAGTCGTAATCGAGATCCTGCGGGACCGGCTGAGGGGGGAGATACGTTTTTCCGCTCCAGTAGAATTTCCAATCGAAACCCGTCGCCGCGTTCAACGTCGCCCGCACCGGCCGGCCCAGAAGGTCCGCCTGAAGGGCCTTTTTCAGCGGCTTGACCGTCGTTCCAAAGCCGTAAAAACGGTCCTGGAAACGGAACCAGGTATTGACCCGGAGCATCCGTCCCGTCCGGCGGACGGATTCGACCAGCCGGCGGCCTTCGCCGATGGTCCGAGTCAGCGGCTTTTCGCACCAGACGTCCTTGCCCGCCTCGACCGCGGCGATCGCCATCAGGGCATGCCAATGCGGAGGAGTGGCGATATGGACGATGTCGATGTCGGGCCGGGCCAGGACATCCCGGAAATCATGATAGCCCCGCACGCCAGGCCCCGACGACTCCAGGGCGGTCTGAAGATGGGTCGAATCAACGTCGCAGACGGCCAGAAGACGCGCGCCTTCGTAGCCGATATGACCCAGGCCCATGCCCCCCACGCCGATAATCGCTTTGGTTAGTTCGTCGCTCGGGGCCGTAAAGCCCGGACCACCCAGGACGCGGCGGGGGATGATCGTGACTCCGGCCGCGGCGGTGAAGGCGGTTTTGAGAAAGGAGCGCCGGGAAAGGCGGCGGATACCGGACATGCGAACCTCCGGAAAACCGGGAATAGTGCCTCCCTATCTTATTCCGAAGGGAACGGCCGACGCAACCGCCGCCGGAACGGGTCAGGTTCCGGGTGTATTGTAGGAAACCGGGTCGAAGCACGAACCGGCCGGCCAGGCCCGGCCTCCCAGTTCCCGGTCCATCATGAACAATCCCTGCTTGCCGTCTCCGACGCGCTCGATCTGGCGGACGACGCCGTCGGTGTTCTTCTCTTCCTCGATCTGCTCCTTGACGAACCAGTCCATCAGCGGCTCGGCCGAGTAATCTCCCTCTTCCCGGACGGCCTTGACGATGGCGTGGATCTTGGAGGTGATGAACTGCTCGTGGGCATAAGCGTCTTTCCAGGCTTCCAGCGGGGAAGACCAGGTCGTTTTCAGCTGCTTGAGGTCGAGGAGCTCGACCCGGCCGCCCCGGTCGATGATGTGGTCGAAGAACTTCATCGCGTGGGTCGTCTCCTCGTGGGCCTGGACGCGCATCCAATGGGCCATTCCGTCGAGGTTCTGCTCGTGGAAATAGGCAACCATGGACAGATAGATGTAAGACGACTCCAGTTCGTGCTTGATCTGCTCGTTCATCAGGTCGCGGATGCGGGAGGGAATCATGAGACTCTCCTTTCCTTTAGTTTGTAATGATTACAATCTATATTGTACGGCCGACCGGCAGTTTTGTCAACCGCCCGCGCAGTCCCGACTGAAATCAAGAGCGTCCCCTTGACCCGGCCCGCTTCTTGGGACACAATGGGGCCCGTTGGAGGGAAATTCCTCGGAAGGTGCATCGATGAATAAACGACTGATGATCGGCTTGTCCGTCGTCTTTTGCCTGGCGGCGGCCGTATTAATCTATCTCGGCAGCCGGGGTCCGGACGCGACGGCAACGACTGTCATGCAGGAGCCGTCCCAGGCCTTTCTGGGCGTCGGACCGCGCGAGATCACCATCCGCAACGTCACCAAGAAACCGGTCCACTACAAGCTTCGGGCATACGGCTCGGAAGGCGGCGGCGACGAGCGGGTCCTTCTTCCCGACGAGATCGACCGGTACCCGGCGCCCCAAACGGTCATCATCTCCTACCTCAAGCACGGCGTCGAGGTCACCTATTCCCTGTTCCCCGGCAAGCCTTATTCCTTCCGCTACGACAGCGCCGGGAACACCGACATCTGGGTCGGAGCCCACGGCCGCGAGGATGCGGTCGACCTGGCCCCGTACGTGCCGACGCCTTCGGAAGTCGTGGCCGAGATGTGTCGGCTTGGCGAGGTCTCCAAGGATTCGATCGTCTACGACATCGGCTGTGGAGATGGACGGATCGTCATCTACGCGGCCAAGACCTACGGGGCCCGGGGCGTCGGCATCGACATCGAGCCGGAGCGAATCCGCGAGTCCAGGGCCAACGCCAAGGAGGCCGGCGTCGAAAAGTTAGTCCGCTTCGAGCTGGCCGATGCGACCCGGGTGGACATCTCCGAAGCCACGGTCGTAACAATGTACCTCCTGCCCGAGAGCAACGAGCTGCTCCGGCCCAAGCTGGAAAAGGAACTCCGGCCTGGCGTCTTCGTGGTCACCCATAATTACATGATCCCGGGCTGGGAGGAGAAGGAAGTCACCTCGGCCGTCGTCCGGGACCCCGAAGGCAAGGAACACACCGTCTTCCTCTACCGTCGCTGAGCC
>JAFGEN010000237.1 GCA_016931595.1 Candidatus Aminicenantota bacterium
TGGCCTTGTCCAAAAGGGCCTGGATCCGGGATCTTTCCGCGGGCGTGACCGCGTTCCCCCTGGCCTTGAGATAGGCTTGGAGGACCGCCCGGGCTTTGGCCTTCTGGCCGGTTTCCAAATAGGCTTCGGCCAGGGCGGGGACGGTGAAGGCGTCGCCCGGGTCCAAGGCGGCGGCCTTCTCCCAGGCCTGGATCGCCCCGGCCGGATTTCCCGCCTCTTTCCTGGCCAGGCCCAGGCCGCGCCAGGCCAGAAGAAGCATGGGGTCGAGGGCGACCGCTTTTTCGAAATTCTTCGTCGCCTCGGGAAGGTATTCCGGTTTCCGCCCGCGGTCGGTGAAGGCGGTCAGGAACAGGGTCCCGTAGTTGGCGTAAACCGGGGCGAATGACGGGTCGAGGTCGATGGCCTTGCGGAAGTATTCGGAGGCTTTATTGTACTCGCCCTTCCGCCAGTGGATGTAGCCGAGGTTGTTCCACGGCTGAGGGTCGGTGTCGATGATCGACAGGGCCTTTTCCAGCACTCCGACGGCCGAATCGAGATCGCCGGAGTTGATCAGGACGCTCCCGCAGGCGGCCAGAAGGGTATAGCTTTCGGGATTGGCCCGAACGCCCCGTTCCAGAACCCGGACCGCTTCGGCCGGCTTGGACCAAGCGAAGTATGTTTCGGATAGAAAAATGTAAGCCCAGATGAAATGATTTCGTTCGGAGATCAAGCCTTCAAGTTCGGCGGCGCTCTCGGCGAACTTGGCCGCGTCCTTCAACAGGATGCCCCGTTCGAGCTTCTGTTGATAAGGGAAGAAGGTCTTGAGGTCGTCCTCCGGACCGAATTTGGTCTTCCGGGGAAGGTCGGCCCCGGCGGTGTAGCCGAGGCTTCGCAGACGGGCCAGGGCTTCCCGGTCGACCGGCCGGTTGCGGCCGGACCCGGCGCTTCCGGCTCCCTTCATGATTTTGTCCAGGCGGGCCCGGAAAACGTTGAGGTCGGCCGGCGGGGTGAGGTTTTTCTCTTCCTTGAAATCCGCGGCCAGGTCATAAAGCTCGGGAATGGGGGAGTCGATGAGCTTCTTCCCCCCGTCGATGACCCCTCGTTGGGGGGCGCAGCCGAGGGAATAATAAGGCTCCAGGGATTCAAAATAGACCGGCCGGGAGGGGAGCGCTTTTCCTTTCAGGGCCGGCAGGAGCGACCTTCCGGCCAGTCCGGCCGGCGGTTCGAAGCCGGCGATTTCGCATACCGTCGGAAAGATGTCCGCGTGGCCGACGGATTCCGTCACCCGGAACGTTCCAACCCCGGGGCCGGTAAAAATCAGGGGGACGTGCAGGGTGGAGTTATAGGCAAAGTATCCATGCGTCGATTCGCCGTGTTCACCGAGCGCTTCGCCGTGATCGGCCGTGACGACGACGAGTGTATCGGTTTCCATTCCCCGGGCTTTGAGGTCTTCCAGGATCCGCCCGAGTTCGGCGTCGACGTAGGCCGATTCCCCGGAATAGGGATCCTTGGCGTAGAGGGAGTCGTACGGGGCGGGAGGGGCGTAGGGCGCGTGGGGATCCCAGAAGTGGACCCAGCAGAACCAGGGCCCTTTTTGCCCGGCCAGCCAGGCCCGGGCCGCGGCTGCAACCTCGGAGGCCCGGCGTTCGGACGGTGACCTTTCGGCCGAGGAGGCGGCGAAGGCGTCGTCATAGACGTCGAATCCCTGGTCCAAGCCGAACCGCGAGTCGAGGGGAAAGGCGCCGACGAAGGCGCCCGTCGCGTACCCGGCGGCCTTGGCCGATTCGGCCAGGGTATAAAACCGGGCCTCGAGCTTCATTTTCGAATTTTCGCTCAGGCCGTGATGGATCGGAAGCAGCCCGGTGAGGATGTTGGCGTGGGAGGGGAGGGTGAGGGGTGTGTGGGCGAATGATTTTTCGAAAAGGGCTCCCCGGGCGGCCAGCTTGTCGATGACCGGGGTTTTGACCAGGGCTGAATTGTAGCAGGAGAGCCGGTCGGGCCGCAGGGTGTCGATCGTGACCAGGAGGATGTTCGGTTTTCCGGCCGCCGGCGGAGCGGCGGCGATGAAGGATCCGACGCCCAGGATAACCAGAAGAAGAGCACCGGCCGAGGTTGTCTTCAAGCGGGGCATGTTCATCCTCCCATTATAGAGAATTCCGGAGTCCAGAAAAAGGGAACGAACGAAACCGCCGGGACGTTTCAATGATGCCCAGCCCCCGATCCGGGCCGGAGATGGCATTTTGGAGCGGCTTTGCCTATAATAAAAAGCCGTCCTTGAATCGAAATCGAATGGTAAAGGAAAGACCGATGCCAAAGCGTGCCGTGGTGTTCATCCTGGCCGGATTATGCCTGGCCTCGTCCCTGTCCGCCCAGAGGAGGGACCTGACCGACCCCAAAACCCTGGCGCTCAAGTACCAGGATTGGCTGAAGCTCGTCACGTATCACATCAAGGACGTCGAGCGGGAAGTGTTCCTGACCCTGAAAAGCGACCTTGACCGGGACATCTTCATCACGAATTTCTGGAAAATCCGCGACCCGACTCCGGCCACGCCGGAGAACGAGTACCACGAAGACCTGGTCAAGCGCTTCACAGAGGCCAACCGGAGATTCCGCTCGGCCCGGGAAGGCTGGATGACGGACCGCGGCCGGGTCTACATCGCCCTGGGACCGCCGTTGAGCACGACCAGGATCGAAGGCAGCAACGACCTCTGGCCGATCGAAATCTGGTCCTACAACGGCGACGTCAGCAAAAAGATGCCGAGCCATTTCCAGCTGGCCTTTTTCCAGAGAGCCAACGCGGGCGAGTACAAGCTCTACGACCCCTTGTCGGACGGGCCCTTCGCCCTGATGGTCAACGGGAGGCAATACGACCAGAGCGATTATGAGACCGCCTTCCAGGACATTTTCAATTGGCAGCCGGATGTGGCCGCCGTCGCCCTGTCGATCATCCCCGGGGACGTCCCCTACAATTATACCCCGACTCCCGACTCGGCCATCATGATGGCCAATATCATGGAATCACCAAAGGTCGCCGTCGACGACACATACGCGACCCATTTCCTCAAGTACAAGGGCATGGTCGAAACGGAGTACCTGACCAACTCCATCGACAGCCGGGTCTATGCGGCGATCTTGACCGACCCGGTGACCGGAATGGCCTTCTGTCATTTCGGGATGGCCCCGTCGAAGCTGTCCATGGATTACTATGAGCCCAAGGACGAGTACTCGGCCAATTTCCAGATGGACGTCAGTCTTCGAGCGGGGGACAAGGTCGTCCTTCAGTACGCCAAGGAATATCCGGTCACCATTCCGGCCGAGCGCATCGCCGATACGGAAAACACCGGCTTGGCCATCGAGGATTCGTTCCCGGTCGTGGAAGGAACATTCCAGCTGACCGTTCTCCTTCGCAACGTGGTCGGCAAGGAATTCAGCGTCCTGGAGCGGCCGCTGGTCGTTCCACCCAAGGCCGAGCGTCCGACCCTCGGGTCGATTATCACGGGCTACCGGGCGGCCGAAACCCGGGTGGACGCCCATGCCCCGTTCCTGGTCGCCGACCGGAAAATTTCCGTCGAGCCGGAGTCGATTTTCGCCGCCGACGACCGGATCGTCTTCCTCGTCCAGGCCTTCGGTGTCAAGGACGACCTTCGGCGGAACGGATCGGTCCGGGTCTCGGTCAAGGGCATCAAACCGTCCGGGGCTTCGCAGAAGACGCTCAATCTCCGACTCGATTCCCAGCCTCTTCGGGAGACGATGACGTTCTTCCCCGAACTGGCCGCAGCCGAGCTTTCGCCGGACAACTACGACGTCAAGATCTCGCTGCTTGACGCCGGCGGAAACGTCCTGTCCGAAAAAACCACGGGTTTCTCCCTTGAAACGAAAGCCTCGAAATCCCACCCCGGAGCGGTCTCCAAGACCACGCCGTCGACCGGACGGTTCCTGTTCCAATACATGCGGGCCTACCAATATGCCCAGCTTGACCGGGTCGACCTGGCCGAGGCCGCCTACAAGTCCGCCTTTGGCCAGAACCCGGGCTACCTGCAGAAAGTCCCGGAATATGCGGGCTTTCTGATCCGGATCGGGAAAAACGACGAAGCCCTGGAACTGGCCGAAACGCTCCGGTCCGACGAGCGGTTCAGGTATTCTTATTTTCTGACCAAGGGCATGGCCCTGTATGCCAAGGGCCGTTTCGCCGAGGCGGCCGAAACCCTGGCCGAGGGGAACCGCATCTACAACAGCGACATCACCCTGCTCAACGCCCTGGGCGAGAGCTATTTTAAAATCGGGCGGAACCAGGACGCCCTCGTCGTCCTGAACGCCTCGATCAAGCTGAATCCGGAACAGCCCGCCATCAAGCGGATGATCGAGGAGATTCAGCGGAAGAAGTGAAAGGACGAAGGAACAATGACAGAACAAGCGGCCAACGAAGACAAGAAATCGCGGACCGAGGAATTCAAGGTCGACGGCGGCGAGCTGATCAACAAGGTCAAGGAGCTGCTCCACGAGGGCAACATCCGCCGGATCATTCTCAAAGATGAGCAGGGCAAGACGTTTCTGGAGGTCCCCCTGACCGTGGGAATCGTGGGCGTGGCCCTGGTCCCGGTCCTGGCGGCCCTGGGAACAATCGCCGCCCTGGTCTCCAAAATGACGATCGTCGTCGAAAAGGCGGGCGACTGATCGAGCCGTTCGCCGTTCGGGCGTCAATCGGCCGAGTCGGCGGCGTCACCTCCGGTTGACGCTTTTCGGCGGCCGAGACCGCCGGTTCCCGGTTCTTCAGGCGGAAACCGTTTTCCGCACCCCGTGTCGTTCCGGCATCAATCTTGCATTCTCTTTTTTCGAAAGGAGATTCGATGATGCACACGAAACAGTTTCCATTCATGAAGACGGCGGCGATGATTCTGCTGGCCTTCGTTCTGGCGTCGGCGGCGGGGCCGATTGGTAAGGCCGGGGAGGAGGACGGGTGGGAGGTTTGCCTCCGGCAGTTGAGGATGGTTGTCGCAAGCCTGGAATTCATTTTTTGGGATAAGCCTCAATTCGTATTGCCGTTCCTGCCGTCACTGCTTGTAGGCTATGAATACTGCCTGAGGTACTTTGCGTATCTTTAACCCGGCGGATCGCCCGCAGCGATGGGATTTGACTCACTCAAGTGAGCCTGATTTTTGCATCCCGGTGGGAGAACGGCTACAATGCGGCCATGCCGCGGCGACAACAACACGGCCGGTGTGTTCTGATCGGACTTCTCTGGATCGCGGCCGGGGGAACCGGGTCCGCCGCCGGAACGCTCGACCTGCTTCCCCATCCGGCCCGGGTCGTGGAAACCGGGGGCCGTTTTCTCCTGGATGAAACGTTCACGGTCGCCGCGGTCGGAGAACCCGGCGACCGGGCCCGCCGGGCTGCCGTCCGCTTTCTCGACCGGTTCTGCGGCCGGACCGGGCTGTTCGTTCGAAGGGACGGGAATCCGTCTGATGAAGGAGACCCTCGGGCCTCGTTCATCTATAAATGCGAACGTCTCGGCTCCCTCGTCCCCGGCGAGGACGAGTCCTACAGGATCACGGTCAGCCCGGACCGCGTCCTCCTGGTCGCCCCGACCGACCTCGGTCTGCTTCGCGGGTTTGAAACCGTCCTTCAACTGGTCGAGGGCGGGCCCGAGGGTTATGTCCTGCCCTGTGTCCAGGTCGAGGACGAGCCCCGTTTCACCTGGCGCGGACTTCTTCTCGACAGCGGCCGGCATTTCCTGCCGGTCGAAGTTGTCAGGCGGAATCTCGACGGGATGGCCGCGGTCAAGATGAACGTCCTCCACTGGCACCTGACCGAGGACCAGGGCTTCCGGGTCGAAAGCAAGCTCTTTCCGGGCCTGCATCAGCTGGGTTCAGACGGCCTTTACTACACCCAGGCGGAGATCCGGGACCTCGTCGCCTATGCCGCAGACCGCGGCATCCGGGTGATGCCCGAGTTCGACCTGCCGGGCCATGCGACAAGCTGGTTCGCGGCTTACCCCGAGCTGGCCGGCGCGCCCGGGCCCTACCGTGTCTCGAGGACCTTCGGCGTTCAACTCACGGTCTTCAACCCGGCCAATCCCAACGTCTACGCCTTCCTCGATGCCTTCCTGGGCGAGATGACCGGTCTCTTTCCCGACGCGTACGTTCACCTCGGAGGCGACGAGAGCAACGGAATGCACTGGGACCGGAATCCTGAGATTCAGGAATTCAAGCGGGAAAAAGGCCTGGCTTCGAACGAGGAACTCCAGGCGTATTTCACCGCCCGGCTTCTCGAGATCCTCAAGCGCCACGGCCGGAGGATGGCCGGGTGGGAGGAAATCCTGCAGCCGGGCCTTTCCGGCGAGGTCGTCATCCAGTCGTGGCGGGGGACCGGGGCTTTGATTGCCGCCGCCCGGAAGGGTTATACCGGGCTCCTGTCCCATGGATACTATCTCGACCTTTGTCAGCCGGCCTCCGACCACTACCTGAACGACCCTCTGCCCGAAGGACACGGCCTCACGCCCGAGGAAGCCGGGCGGATTCTGGGAGGGGAGGCCGCGATGTGGAGCGGACTCGTCTCCCCGGAGACGATCGACTCCCGCATCTGGCCGAGGACGGCGGCCATCGCCGAGCGGCTCTGGTCTCGGCGGGGCGTTCGCGACGTGGACGACATGTACCGCCGGTTGGAGACGGTCTCTTGCGCCCTGGAGGAACACGGCCTGACTCACCTGAAAAACCGGGATATGATGCTTCGGCGGCTGGCCGGAGCGATGGACATCGGACCTCTCTGCGTCCTGGCCGAGGCGGTCGAGCCGCTGGAAGGATATCGGCGCCAATCGCTCGGCCGGGTCAAAACGACGCTGGATCCCCTGACCCGGTTTGTCGACGCCGTCCCTCCGGAGTCGGGCCTGGTCCGAAGGTTCGCCGCCTCCGTCGGGGCGTTTCTTTCCGGAAACGACCCGGCCGCGTCCGCCTTTCTTCGGCGGACACTGGAGCTCTGGCGGGACAACCACGAATCGGCAAAACCCCATTTTCTCGACGCTCCGGCGCTTCGGGAAGTCGAACCGCTTTCCCGGGGTCTGGCCGAAGCTGCGGAAATCGGGCTTCAGGCGATGGAGACGATGATCGCCGGAAGGAAGGCCGGCCCGTCACGGGGCTCCGGTCTTCGGGCGGCTCTTGAGGATTTAAAAAAACCGTTCATCGGAGAGCTCGAGCTTGCGGCCGTGCCGGCGATCGAACGCCTTGCCGCGGCCGCAGAAAAATCAGCCGGAAAACCGGCTCGGAGGACGTCATGACCAAAGCCCGTTTCCTTGGTACGACCGCCCGGCCGTTGATTGCGGCCCTGGTCCTTTTGTTCGCCTTTCCCCTCTTGTCCCAGAAGACGGAGAAGCCGGTCCTGCACGGCCGGCACTGGCTGGCCGTGACCGGAAAGCCGATGGCCGCAACCGCTGGGGCGATGATCTTTCAGAAAGGGGGAAATGCCGTCGATGCCGCCTGCGCCATGCTCGGCGCGGTCTGCACCATGTGGGATGTGCTGAGCTGGGGAGGGGAGACGCAGGCCCTGATTTATCATCCCGGCCAAAAAAAAGTCCTGGCCGTCAACGGGCTCGGCGTCGCCCCCTCGGGCGCGACGCCCGCATTTTACAAGGAACGGGGATTCACCCATCCGCCGGCGACGGGACCGCTTTCGGCCGTAACCCCCGGCACGCCGGGCGGCTTGATGACCATGCTGGCCGAGTATGGGACGATGACCCTGGCCGAAGTCCTTGCCCCGGCCATGCAGCTGGCCGACGGTTATCCGATCGAGAAGGACACCGCCGACCGCATCGAACGGGATAAAGAGAAGATCAAGGGCTGGCCCTACGCCCGGGCGGTGATGCTGCCCCACGAAGGGCGGGAGAACGAAGGTCCGGCCCCCGGCGAGATCTTCCGCCAGGCGGACCTCCTGGAAACGCTCGGGAAGCTCTGTCAAGCCGAGGCGGAAGCCGCGGCCGCGGGCAAGAACCGGAAAGAGGCCATTTATGCCGCGTACGACCGGTTCTACAAGGGCGATATCGCCCGTGAGTTTGTCCGGGGCGCCAATGAGCAAGGGGGCGTGTTCAAGGAGGAAGACCTGGCCCGCTGGCGCGTCCATATCGAGGAACCCGTGATGACGACCTACAAGGGATACGAGGTATACAAGCTCGATACCTGGGTCCAGGGCCCGGTGATGCTCCAGGCCCTCAATATGCTCGAGACGATCGACCTGAAAACGATGGGCTACAACTCGGCGTCCTACATCCATACCCTCTACCAGGTGATGAACCTGGCCTTCGCCGACCGGGATTTCTACTACGGAGACCCGTATTTCCCGCCCGAGGAGCCGCGAGCCGGGTTGCTGTCCAAGGAATATGCCCGCAGCCGGATCAAGCTCCTCGATCCCGTAAAAAACGACCCGAACGTCAAGCCGGGCGATCCCTATCCCTTCCAGGGAGGGACGAATCCTTTCCTCGAGATTCTGGAGAAATGGCCGCCCGCCCCTCCGGTTCCGGAGAGAAAAGAGCCCGACCCGGAAAGCTTTCGCACGGGAACGACATCGATCCAAGCGGTCGACGCGAAGGGATGGGTCGTCTCCGTCACCCCGAGCGGGGGCTGGGTCCCGGCCGTGATCGCCGGCCGGACCGGGATCGGCCTGAGCCAGCGGGCCCAGAGTTTCGTCCTGGATGAGGCCGAAAACCCGTTCAACGTCATCGTTCCGGGCAAGCGTCCCCGGGCGACGCTGACCCCGGGCCTGGTCCTCAAGGACGGCCTGCCCTACCTGTCCTTCGCCGTCCAGGGGGGTGACACCCAGGACCAGAACCTCCTCCAGTTCTTCCTGGAAGTCGTCGAATTCGGGATGAATGTCCAACAGGCTTGCGAGGCGCCCCACTTCACCAGCTTCCAGATGCGCAACTCCTTCGACGACCATCAGTCGATCCCGGGCCGTCTGGAGATCAACGAACAGACGCCGGAATACGTCCGGGAAGCCCTTCGGAAAATGGGGTACCGGCTGGACGTGAAGAAGCATACATCCGGCCCGGTCAACGCCGTTTTCTTCGACCGGGTTCACGGGACGTTCTGGGGCGGCTCGAGCAATTACGGGGACGATTACGGTGTCGTCTGGTAAAGGTTGATGTAAATTTGTCCTCATTGGAGGACAGAGAAACCGTCTCCCCGAGGGGTTCTTCCCTGGGGCGGGCTTGGCATGATTCTTGTAGCAAAAGAGTGGTTATGCAACGATTCCGCCCGGTTTAAGTTTGACATGATTACAGATCGCATGTAGATTGAAGGAGAAGGAGCCATGATGAACACGACTCCATGCAAAGCCGGATTCAGCGGGCTGTTCCGTCTGATGATGCCCGTTCTTTTATTCGCCTTGGCCGCAACGTACGCCCCGGCCCAGTACCAGGGCTATTTCGGCCGAAACAAGGTCCAGTACAAGAAGTTCGATTACCA
>JAFGEN010000024.1 GCA_016931595.1 Candidatus Aminicenantota bacterium
ACCGTGAACGTGTGGTAGCGGAGCATGTCCATGACCCCGACGGCCGGCAGGGCCACCTCGAACAGCTCGGGCCTCTGGGTCATGGCCGCCCCGACCAGCAGGCCGCCGTTACTGGCCCCCTCGATGGCCAGCTTTCCGCTCGAGGTGTAATTCCGGGCGATCAGGTGCTCGGCCCCGGCGATGAAATCGTCGAAGACATTCTGCTTGTTGAGGAGCATCCCGGCCTTGTGCCAGGTTTCCCCATATTCCCCGCCGCCCCGAAGGTTGGCCTCGGCGAAAACGACGCCCTGTTCCAGAAGAGCGATGTTGGCCGGGCTGAATCCGGGTTGGATGGAGATGTTGAATCCTCCGTAGGCCGTCAGGAGGCAGGGATTCTTCCCGTCCAGGGCCAGGCCCTTCTTGTGGACGATAAACATCGGGACCTTGGTCCCATCCTTGCTGGTGAAGAATTCCTGCTTGACCTCGAAATCCTCGGGATTGAATTTCACCTCGGGCTTGCGGAAAAGCTCCGAAGTGCCCGCGGCCAGGTCGTACTTGAAGATCGTCGTCGGGTAGTTGTACGACGTGAAGGTGTAGAACACCACCGTGTCGTCCCGCCACCCGGCAAACCCGCCGGCCGTTCCGAGGCCGGGGAGAGAGACTTCCCGAAGCAGCGTCCCGTTCGATTCGTGCTGATAGACCCGCGTGGTGGCATCCTTGAGGTAGGAGGCAAACAGCTTTCCCCCGGCCAGGCCGGCCCCGCTCAAGACCTCGGGCTTTTCCGGTATGACCGTCGTCCACTTCTCCTCGGCCGGGTTTTTCGGGTCGACCAGGACGACCTTGGCGTTAGGCGCGTGAAGGTTGGTCTGGACGAGGAACTTGTCGCCTACGTTGTCCAGGACGTAGCTGTCGGACTCGAACCCCGGAATCAGGACCTGGAAGCGGAATCCGGGTTTGGACAGGTCCGCCCAGAGAATTTCCGTCCCCGAAGTGCCTTCGCTCAGGGAGAGGAAGAGAAACCGTTCGTCCTCGCTGACGCTCGCCGAGACGTACCGCAGGGGGTGAGCCGTGTCTTGATAGACCAGGACGTCCTTATCCTGCGCGTCGCCGAGCTTATGATAAAAAACCTTCTGGTATTCATTCTTGGCCGTCAGCTCCTGGCCCGCGGCCGGCTGGTCGTAGCGGCTGTAGAAAAATCCGTCCTTCCACCAGGCCGCCCCGGAAAACTTGACCCAGCGGAGCTGGTCTGAAAGCTCCGTTTTCGAGGCGATCTCCATGACCCGGATCTCCCCCCAGTCCGAGCCCGCCTCGCCCCGCGAAACAGCCATTTTGGTCTTGTCGCCCGACGGCCCGAGCAGGCCGGCCCGGATCGTGCCGTCGGCCGACAGGGTGTTCGGATCCAGGAAGACCTCGGGCGCTCCGTCCAGACCCTTCTGAACATAGATGACCGACTGGTTCTGAAGACCGTCGTTCTTGCTGAAGAAATAATATTCGCCCACCCGGAACGGAGCCGAGTACCGGGGATAGTTGTAAATCTCCAGAAGCCGGTTTTTGAGATTTTCCCGGAAGGGGATTTTCTCCAGGTAGGCGAAGGTCACGGCATTCTGGGCCTTGACCCATTCCTCCGTTTCGGCCGACCGGTCGTCCTCGAGCCAGCGGTAGGGGTCCGCCACCTTGACGCCGAAATAGTCGTCGACCACGTCGCCGGTCTTTGTCTCGGGATATGTCATTTTTTCCGCCTTTTGACAGGCCGTCCCGGCCGCAAGCAACAGGACCAGGAGCGACCCGATGATCGCCTTCGTTTTCATGAAAACCTCCGTTATTTCCGCGGGTTTCGAACATTCTGCCACACCCCAAACCGTAAGGCAAACGCGCGTGAGGGCTCGGCGAAACTTTTCAGTCGACCGGAGCACTCATGAGATCGACGGATTTCAAAAAGGAGAACAGCATGACCGTTGAACTCAGCCGGCCCAATTTCCGTATATGGAAGAGGACAAAGGCTCGCCTGACCTTATCTTATTGATTATTATGCGATGACGAGAACAAGTCCCGTTTCAAAAAGGAGAACAATATGAAGATTCCGTTCGCCGGGATGACGGCGGCCTTCGCGGCCGGAGCCGTTTTGATCGCTTTTCTCGGGCTGCCGGCGGCCGCCCAGACCAAACCGACCCAGGAAACCTACAAACTGGAAGAGCTCACCGGGGACTACGAGTTCACCGCCGAGGGCGATACGCTCTATGTCCGGTTTTTCGTCGACAACGGGAAGCTCTGGGGAGCTCCGCCTGACGAGACTCCCGAAGAATTGAATCCGGTCAAGGACAAGCCGCTGTGCTTCGACGTCATGGTCCAGGGCACGGAATATTATTTCCTCAAGTTCATCCGAAACGACCAGGGCGAAATCGACACCTGCATCATGTCCGTCCAGGGCATGGAAATCACCGGCAAAAAAATCAAAAAATAACTCTCCCGCGGCGGCGGCCGGGACGTACCTCCCCCGGCCGCCGCTTCCTTCCCCCCCCCGGCTTTCGTCGTCTCCTCCCGCTATTCATCGCCTTCTCCCCGTCTTGTCGGCGCGCGCGAAAGGGCGGCCCGGCCGATCCCCGCGATCCCCCCGAATCGGGATGAAGGATTAGACTCTTCGGCATATTTATGAATAATAGAGGATGACTTCCACCTTCCAGGGAAGGAGGCCGCCATGAAGCTCGCCAGAAGCGGGGCCACGCCCTCGTCGATCGTCGAGGTGTCACGAGCCATCACCAAGCGAAGCGCCGAAGAAAACGCCCCCTATCTCCACCTGGAAAGAGGCGTGCCGGGAGTGCAGCCGATCGACCTCGGTTCCATTATCCCCCTCATCGACGTCAACTCGCCGTCCGTCCAGACTTATCCTCCGTCGTCCGGACAGCCGGCCCTGAAGGAAGCAGTCAACAAAGCTTACTTCGGGGGAAAGGCCTCGCTCGACCGCCTCATCATCACCCCGGGAAGCTCGATGGGGCTGGACACGGCCTTCCAGATGATCGATACCCAGGTCGTCTCCCTCCCGTTCTATCACTGGGGCACGTACCGGAAAATTCTCCAAACCCGGCGCCGGGCGCCCCGGTTCTACCAGACCGTCGAGGAGCTGCGCGATCATCCCGACCGGCACGACGGAACGGCGGTCGTGCTTTGCGATCCCAACAACCCCGTCGGCGACCTTCAGCCCGACGGCCTGATCCTGGACACGGCCGAACGCCTCGGCAAAGCCGGGGCCGCGGTCATTCTCGATTGTCCCTACCGGCGGCTGTTTTTCCCGGACGACGATTTCTACATCCAGGCCGCCGCTCTTCCCAACGTCATCCTGCTCGAGAGCTTCAGTAAATCGCTCGGCCTGAGCGGCCTCCGTCTCGGTTTTGCCCATCTCCCCGACCCGGAATGCGCCGCCGAGTTCGGCCTCCGCCTGGCTTTACCGACCAACGGTGTCGACAATCTCTCGCAGTTCGCCGTCGAAAAGCTCCTCTCCCACCCGGCCGGGATCGAAGTCGCCGCCGATTACGCGGCCGCGACGGCCGCCGACATCCGAAAAAACATCGATTACCTCGAACACCGGAACCTGCTGGCCGGACGGTTCTACGCCGCCTCCCAATGCACGGGAATTTTCGCCGTCGTCAACCGGACGGCCGAGCAGCTTTTAGCCGCCCGGATCGGGGCCATCTCCATGGAATTTTTTGTCGCTTCGGACAAGGAGGACGCGTCCCGGTTCGCCCGGATCAACGTCGCCGTCCCCTCAGACGCCTTCAAGGCCTATTTCGACGCTCTGCCCTGATTCTCCAGTTAGAAAATCTTGATCAAACTCGCATCGTTGGCGCTTCTTCTGTTAATGGCTGATTCTGGAGTTTTCCCTTTTGCCCGACAGCAATGGGAAGGCGCGATCAAACGGGAGAACGGCATCGAAATCATCGAAAATCCCTCCGTGCCCATATTTAATGAGAGCATTCTTGAATTGATGCCGGAATTCGTCATCGGCTGTGATGATAAGAAAGCCGGGTATGTCATTTTGGAAATCACAGACATGGCCATAGATGAAAGCGGATTCATATATCTTTATGACCGTAAAGGCGCAGCCATTTTCGTTTTTAATGAACAAGGAAATTATATTCGGAAATTCGGCAGGGCCGGGACTGGGCCGGGCGAGTTGGACGGAGTGAGCGAAATAGAAGTCGCCGATCGTCATCTCTTTGCATTGGGATCAGCGGGATTTCGTATCCATGTTTTTAAGGACGATGGAATATACGAGAATACCATTCTTACTCCTGGAACTCTTTCCGGTCTTCGTGTCGACAAAAAGAAGCGATTTTTCGCTAAACGATTCACCCAGAAGATTTATCAAATCATTCAGTTTGGAATGGATTCAACAATATCGCATTCCTATCAAAAAAAGGCATGGGAAGAGCCGCGGTTTTGGCAAAATCTGATGTCCTATGAATTGTTTCCTAACGGAGACATCATCGCAGGAGAATCTTCAGATTATAAATTATCCGTTTACGATCTTGATGGCCGCCATAAAAAAACAATAACGAAAAAATATAATCCAATAAAATTACCAATACCAGAAATAGAATATTTACAAAAAAAGAATACCGGGTTATTTAAAATCCCGGTAAATTATGATCCCTTTTGGTCAATATTTCTCGATGATGACGGAAGAATCATCGTTAATACC
>JAFGEN010000238.1 GCA_016931595.1 Candidatus Aminicenantota bacterium
ATCAACCGCTTCCCTTATTTTCCTCAAACGGGCACTCCTGTCAACCGCCGACGGCCTGACGCATCGACCTCTCGAGGACATGAATCTTTTCATTTTCCTCCGGGCCGCATATAATCCTCCCTCGCGCCGCGGCCCAACCGCAGCGGGCCGCTCCCGAAATATTCGCGGAGGTCATCATCATGCGTGTTTCCCGCAAACGGTTTTCTACGGTTCTCGTCGCCGTTTTATTCCTGGCCTCAGCCGCCGCCGGCCAAACGGCCCTCAAACCCCTGACGCTGGACGACTACGACAAATGGAGCCGGGTGGCCTCGACGGCCATATCGCCCGACGGAAACTGGGTGGCCTATGCCAACACGTCGAACAAGGGCACTGTCCGGTTTTTTGTTACACACCTGGCCGACGGCAAGACCGTCGAGGTTGCCGGAGGCGGACGGCCGGAGTTTTCCGACGACTCGAAATGGATCGGGTACCTGATCACTCCCTCCGAGGAGGAGCGGGAGAAGCTCCTGAAGGCCAACCAGCCGGCCGTGGTCAAAGCCGAGCTCCGCAACCTCGCCTCCGGACAAACGGCCGTCTATGAAAACGTCCAGTCGATCGCCTTTTCTCCAGGCGGGAAATTCTTCTTGGTGAAGAAGACAAAAACCTCCAAGGATGCAAAGCACGGCGGAACGGACCTCATCATTCGCAACCTCGAGACGGGTCTCGATGAGAACATCGGAAACGTCGGGCTGTTCACGGTGGATAAAACCGGAGCCCGGCTGGCTGTCACGTTCGACGCCGCCGACCAGACCGGAAACGGCCTGGTATTGATCGACCTTAAGACAGGCGTCCGGGCGGTCCTGGATTCGGGACAGGCCGACTATGCGCAGCTTTCCTGGGATGAAAAAGGGACCGCCCTGGCCGTCCTCAAGGGGACGAAGAAGAAAGAGTCCGTCCAGAAAGACAACGTCCTGATCGTCGTCCGCGGCCTGGACACCGCAGCGCCGCAAACCGCTGTCTACGACCCGGCCAAGGATGCCGCGTTTCCCAAGGACATGGTCGCCAGCGAATTCGCCCCGCTCCATTGGACAAAAGACCTCTCCCGCATCTATTTCGGAATCAAGGAGCAGGAGAAGGAAGTTGAAAAGCCCAAAGGGCCCGTGGCCGATGTCGACGTCTGGCACTACAAGGACGAGCAGATCCAGTCTGTCCAGATGGTCCGGGCCTCCCGAGACAGAAACCGCACTTGGCAGGCGGCGCTGATCCTCGACGGAATGAAAGTTGTCCGCCTGGCCGACGACTCGATGCGCAGCTTCCAAATCGCCGACGAGGGACGCTTCGGCCTGGGCAGCGACCCCAAGCCCTATATCTATGAACTCAATTGGGGCGGCGCGCCCGCCGACTATTACCGGGTCGATACGGAAACCGGTGAGAGGTCGTTGATCGAAAAGAAAATCGCCCGGCCGATGGGCCTCTCCCCGGACGGGCGGTGGTTCCTGTATCTGAAAAACGGGCAGGTCTTCGGCGTGGAGATGGAGACGGGAAAGAAAACCTCCTTGACCGCCCAATCCCCCGTGAGCTTCGTCAACGTCGACGATGACCACCCTTATGAAAAGCCGGCCTGGGGTGTCGCCGGATGGCTCAAGGGCGGGTCGGCCGTCATTCTCAACCACCGTTTCGACCTCTGGAGCATTCCCCTGGACGGAGGACGTCCGGTCAACCTGACGTCCGGCCTGGGCGACAAGGAGCAGGTCGTTTTCCGGTACATGCGGCTCGACCCCGAGGAAAAATTCATCGACCCGTCCAAGCCGCTTCTTCTTTCGGCTTTCGGCGAATGGACCAAGAAATCCGGCTTCTATTCCCTGAGGATCGGATCGGCTCCGGCGAAAATCGTCTTCGAGGATCTGCAGTTCGGCCGGTTGACCAAGGCCAAGTCGGCCGACCGATATCTTTACACCAAGGGAACGTTCGTCGATTTTCCGGATTACTACGTCAGCGACGGAACGTTCGCCTCGCCAAAGAGAATCACAAAGGCCAACCCCCAGCAGGCCGAGTACGCCTGGGGCCGGCGGGTTCTCGTCGATTTCAAGAACCGGTTCGGAAAACGCCTCCAGGCCACGCTGACCCTTCCGGCCGGGTACGAAAAGGGCAAGCGCTATCCGATGATCGTCTATTTCTACGAGAAGGTTTCAAACGGCCATCACCAGTACTCGATGCCGACCTACGACGACAGGCCGCACATGTCGCTTTATGCCAGCAACGGCTACCTCGTCCTTCAGCCCGACATTGTCTATGAAATCGGGAAACCGGGCACATCGGCCCTGGACTGCGTGACCGGCGCGGCTAAAAAAGTCATCGAGCTCGGGTACGCCGACCCCAAGAGAATCGGAATCCAAGGGCATTCCTGGGGCGGATACCAGACCTCCTACATCGCCACCCAGACCGACATGTTCGCCTGCGTCGTGACCGGCGCTCCTCCGACCAACCTGGTCAGCTTCTACGACGAGCTGTACAAGAGCACCGGGACCAGCCAGAACGCCATCACCGAGAAGGGCCAGGTCCGAATGGGCGTCAGCCCCTGGGCGAACATGAAGCTTTACGAGGACCAGTCGGCGATCTTCAACGCGGCGAAAATCAAGACGCCGATTCTCATCCTTCACGGGACCAACGACGGGGCGGTCGACTGGCGCCAAGGCCTGGAGTACTACAATGCCGGCCGCCGCCTGGGAAAACAGATCATTCTCCTCTCCTATCCCGGCGAGGACCACCACCTGCGGCGGAAGGAAAACCAGGTCGATTTCCTTCACCGGATGAAGGAGTACTTCGACCACTACCTGAAGGGAGAGAAGGCCCCCGACTGGCTCGAAAACGGAATCCCCTTCCTGAAAAAGAAGACGGCCGACACGGGCCGGACGGAAGGCGGAAGGGGAAGATAGGAGGCCGGAGGAAGTCCAGGCTCAGTGGACGGCCGGGTGGCCCGTCCTCCAGCCGATCAGCCGGTCGACTTCCTCTTTTGTCTGATTTTTTCGCTCCGCTTTCTGAACATCTACCGGGTTCCGCCTCGTTTCCTTCACGGAATAAATATCTCTCATTCCCCGAAAGCCTATCAATGCGAGGGGACGAAGTTTCCCAGAGTAATCAACCTGTCTTCGATGTCGCACGAAGAAAATCCGTATTTCTTCTTGATCCAGTCCATGGTCTCGGCTTGATAGATGAAGACATGCGTCGGGTCTCTGATGTATGTCCAGCTTTTAAAGTCCATTCCCTGCTTATAAAGGTTCGTCATGCAGTAGAGCCGGCCCCCGGGTTTCAGCAGACGTTTCAGCCGCAAAAACTCCTCCCCCGGCGAATACAAATGCTCGATCACTTCACAGCAAACGATATAGTCGTATGTGTCTTCGAGTAACTCCGGACGGTCATGGAAGAAGGGGTCATATGGAACGATGCGGAAGCCCCGGTCGCTCAACAACTTCGAGATCACCGGCCCGGGGCCGGCCCCGAAATCCAACCCCGAGTGGTCCGTTCCATAATCCCGAAGCACGGCCGTCACGATCGGCGAAACAAACCGCTGATATCCCGGGTCGTCGACGTCGTTTTGGTGGGCTTCATACCGGGCCCTTTCTTCCTCACGGCCCGGCCGGCGCCGGAAATCGCGGAAGAATCCCCGGCATTCGCGACACAGAAAAAACTCCGTGTCCGGAATCCTGTCGCCGGAATTTCGGCACAGAGGACATCGGGACACTCTCATATATACGTTCCGATGAAAGCCAGGCTGGAGGATTTTTATATCCTTATGCCTTGAACAAAGTGCTTTCGTGCCATTCCAGGAATTCCTTTTTCGGTCTCGTGGTAATATCATCCGGCACCGATATGAGTTGCTTGTCTAGGTCATAATAGCAGCGACCATTTTGAAATTCTTTTCGAAGACGACTGCCGACGCGAAACTTGTAATCCGTTGTGAC
>JAFGEN010000025.1 GCA_016931595.1 Candidatus Aminicenantota bacterium
TACTCGGCCCCACTGCATGATTTAAAAGAAGCGGTTTCGCGGATCAGGGAATTTTTATCCGGGCGGGGTTGAAACCGCCGGAGGCCGATGCCCGTCACATCCTGATCAGAAGCCCCATCGTCGCATAGACGCCGCCGATATCGATCCAATACGGGTTCCCGGACGCGTCGTTCCAGGACGAATAGCCCGTCGCGCTGTCCTCGTCCTCGTAAGCCAGGCCGCCCCCGGCGGCCCGCATTCCGAGCCTGGCCGTAAGACCGAACATTTTCCCGAACATGTATTCCAGGCTTCCACTCAATCCGAAACCGATCCCCGTGGCTACGAGGTTGTCATACGCATAGGCGCTCTGATAATGCCCCCGTGTTCCGACAAGGAGAACAGACGGCGTTACCGTCAGGGACAGGGGGATCCCGCCGCCCAGGTCGATCCGGAAATGAGCGTGCGCGGCGACGATCCAAGGAGACAGGACGACTTCGCGGCGGCCCCCATAATAGGTCTGCGTACCCCACAAGCTGTGGTCGGCTGGAATATTCATCTCCGCGCCGACCCCGAACTTGAACGGCCCGACCGAGCCGAAAAAGAGGGAGAAGCTCCCGGCGAAATATGACGGGGATCCCGCATCGACGGCCCGGGAGGAGTCGCCTGTCCGGACGGCCCACCAATCGTCGAGACCGCCGCGGGTGTAGGAATTCATGAGCGAAGCATGGGCTCCGATTTCGAAGACCGGCCGGCGCGATTTCGGGACCGCCGGTCCGGTCGGAGACGGCGACGGCGCGGTCCGCGCCGAAGGAGGCGGCGGCTCAGTCGCTTCACCGGCTGGACGGTCGGATTCGCGGACGTCGGTGCCGCGGACGTATCCCGTCACTTTTCTTCCGTCTTCGAGGATGAGCGGAAACTCGTGCCACGTCCCGGTTTTTTTCGCGGCGGCAATGTGCGTTCCCCTGGTCAGGACGGCCAGGGTGTTCCCCGCCGGATCCGGACGATCAAAGACCGGGGCTAACTCGGCCCGCACTTCGAGCCCTGACGCCGCACCCCCTGAAATCTTCCGGCAGGGGATGCAGATCTCGGTCCGGCGCTCGGGCGGAGCGATGCGGCCCGGGTCCGGGTCCAGGTAGCGCTCCAGGATCAACCCGACGGCCGCGTATCCCTCCCGGTCCATCCAGGCCAGGAGCGCGGCGATCGCTTGGACCGAGTCCTCGTACGGACCGGTGTGAACGACCCGGGCCACGGTCGCCGAAGGCCATTCCTTCTTCTGAAGAGGAGGGCGGACCGTCGTGCCGGCCGCCACGGGGAAGCCGGCTTCCCAGACGAAGTCGGTGTCCGGAACGGAACCGGGGATGGAGTGGAAAATGCCGAGCGATGAGCCCGCGGGCAGGATGCGCTGGGCTTGGGCTTCGGCCAGGGCGCGGACCGTAATCGCCGGGACGGAAGAGCGGGGGCCCCTTCCGGGGATCGCAGCATAAGCGAATCCGGGCGCCTCGATAACCAAGAACCCTTCGGCGGCGATCGACCGGCCGGTTTGGGCCGGGAGAAGGGAGGGAAAAACGATGAGAACAGCAGTCATCAGGCTCAAAGCGAAACGGACGGAGACGATTCGATCGAACATCCGGTCCATTGCAGCCTCCTCCGCGCCGATGCTCTGCGTCTTCGCTCTTATGCTATGTCCGGTCGCGGATGTTCGTCAAGCGCGGCCGCCGCGATATCGGCCGACGAGGCTCACGTCTTCGCCGGAGGCGGCCTGATCGTCCTGGACCAGGAGGATCAAGCCGCCGTCCGGAAGGACAGGTTCATTTTCCGGCTCCAGGGTCGACGCCCGCCGAGGGTCCGCAATAAATCGTCCTCGGAATTTGCGATGAATGATGATGCAAGATCGGCCGAGGTTGCGAGAGGTCCAGAACAAAGGAAAATCTCGCTTCGTAGGAAACCGGCTCCTCCTCGACCGTCATGCTCCAACAATACAATCCGCTAACGACGGCAACCGATGAACCGACGTATTGAACGCGGACCGTTCTGGGGTGGAGCGTGACCAGGAGCTCATTCCTGGCAAACAGTGTTTTAAAATACCCGATTTTTTTGTCGTTGCGGTCGAGAAACATGTTGGAAAACGTCGGCATTACAAGCGCCGCCGGCTCGTAGAGCTCTTCGATCAGGCCCTCGTTTTTTTCATTGACGGCCCGGATCCAGTCATGCAGGACTTGCTCCGGCTCATGCACGTTCATCGGACGTCTCCTCCTTGCTCACTTCTTCGCCGGAGGCGGCTCGGGCTTGTTCCAGTCCGGCGGCTCGACCTTCAGGAGATGGCGGACGAAGAAATCGTTCCGCTTGCGCTCGCCGAAGGCGCCGCCGCTGGTGTGATCGGCGTTGGGGACGACGGCCAGCTCGAAGTCCTTGCCGGCCTTGATCATGGCGTTGACGACCTGGAACGTACTGGCCGGGTCGACGTTGGTATCCATCTCGCCGACGAGAAGCAGCAGTTTGCCTTCGAGGCGGTGGGCGTTGTCGACGTTGGAGGAAGCGGCGTATTCGGGGCCTAGCGGCCAGCCCATCCACTGCTCGTTCCACCAGATCTTGTCCATCCGGTTGTCGTGGCAGCCGCAGGCCGAAAAGGCGGCCTTGTAGAACTCCGGGTGGAAGAGGAGGGCGCCGAGGGAATTCTGCCCGCCGGCCGATGTGCCGTAAATGCCGACGCGGGTGATGTCATAGTAAGGATACTTGGCCGCGATGGCCTTGTGCCAGAGGATCCGGTCGGGGAACCCGGCGTCGCCGATGTTCTTCCAGGAGTAATCGTGGAATTCCTTGGACCGGTTCGATGTGCCCATCCCGTCGACCTGGACGACGATGAAGCCGAGCTCGGCCAGGGCCTGCAGGCCGCTGTAGCCGCTGAAGGACTTGGGGACGAAGGAATCGTGCGGACCGGCGTAGATGTATTCGATGACCGGATATTTTTTCTTCGTGTTGAAATCGAGCGGCCGGTAGATGATGCCCCAGATGTCGGTCTTGGCGTCCCGGGCCGTGGCCGTGAACACTTCGGGCGCTTTCCAGCCGGCCTTGACAAGGGCGGAGATGTCGGTTTTTTCCACCTGGAGGACGAGCGACCGGTCCGCGGATTTGCGGACTTCGAGGATGGGGGGAAGATCGACTCGCGAATAGAGGTCCGTGTAGTAGGCCTGGTCGAAGGAGAGGGCGACCGAGTGAGTCGCGTTTTCCTCGGTCAGGGCGGTCAGGCCCGTTCCGTCGAAGTTGATGGAATAAGAGTGGATGAAGTAGGGGTCCCGGCCGGGCTTCATCCCCGAAGCCCTAAACCAGATTTTCCTCGCTTCCTCGTCCACCTTGTCCACGCCTCGGACGACCCAGGGGCCCTTGGTGACCTGGTTCTTCACCCTGCCGGTCGCGCCGTCGTAGAGGTAGAGATGGTTCCAGCCGTCCCGCTCCGACATCCAGATGATTTCCTTGCCGTCGGAAAGGTCATGGCGGTACATCTTTCCGGAATAAGTGAAGAAGGTGTTCGGCTCCTCGCTGACGACCGCCCGGGGCTTGCCGGTCGAGGCGTCGACCTCGATGATCCGGTAGACCTGGTGGCCGCGCTGGTTGTACTCGAAGGTAAAGGCCCGGCCGTCCTTCCGCCATTCCAAGTCGGACAGCTCGAACTGGCTGGAAAAGAGCGCGTGGTCGATTTCAAGGAATTTCCGGCTTTCGAGATGGAGAAGGACGGGCTGGTTGAAATCGAGAACGTCGCCGGGTTTCGTGTACCCGATCGAGGAATATTCCGGCTGAAGCTGGCCGGCCGGCGAGGACCGGACATACTGGATGCGGCGGTGAATGCCGCGGCGGACCCGGAAAGCGGCGAGCTTTTTCGAATCCGGGGACCAGCGCAGCGAGCGGAAGCTGTAATAATTGCCCTCCGCCCCGTCATA
>JAFGEN010000239.1 GCA_016931595.1 Candidatus Aminicenantota bacterium
ACCCCCCTCAAACCCTTTCCTTGGCGCTCTCTTCATTGATTATCGAGAAGGCAGATTCCTCCCAAAGGGGGAGCCTCAAGGCGCCGGCTACGGCTTAGAGATATTCGGTTTTGCCGTTTTTCGCGAGAAGTTCCAAGACCTTTTTCACGTCCTGGTCCCTGTCTTTCCGGCAGATGAGAAGGGCGTCCTTCGTCTGGACGACGACGATCCCATCCACCCCGATCAAGGCGGTCAGTTTTCCCGGGTTGTGGACGACATTCCCCCGAGAGTCGACGGCGCAAACGTCTCCCCGGCGGGCGTTTTCTTGTTCATCCCGAGGCCAGAGGTCGGCCAGGGCCGACCAGGCCCCCACATCCGACCAGCCGAAATCCCCGGCGCAAACAAGCGTTCCCCGGGCTTTTTCCATCAGGGCATAATCGATCGAAAGGGTCGGAATTTCGTCGAAGATTTTTGCCAGGGAAGAGGCGGACCTTTTTTTGAGCGCCTCCAACATCCTCCGCCAGAACACGAAAAATTCCGGGGAATCGCGCTCCAGGGCCCGGGCAAAGACCGAAGCCCGCCAGAGGAACATCCCCGAATTCCAGACATAGCCGCCCGATTGAAGAAAGCCGGCGGCCGTCGCAAGGGTCGGCTTCTCACGAAAGGCCAGGACCGGAAAGAAGGGCTCGCCGGACACCGTGAGGCCGCCCTCCCGGGCGAACTGGATATAACCATACCCCGTCGAAGGATACGTCGGCTGGACTCCGAACGTGATCAGGCTTTCGGTTGAAGCCGCGGCTTCGGCCGCTGCGGCCAGCTTGCGGAGAAAAAGAGGCGCGTCGGTGATGATGTGATCGGAGGCCAGAACGGCCACGATCGCCTCGGGGTTTCGGAGATAGACATGGGCCGTGGCCAGGATCAGGGAAGCGGCGGTGTTTCGGCCTTTCGGTTCGACCAGGGCGTTTCCCGCCGGAAGCGACGGCAGAAGTCGACGGATGGTCCGCGACTGGGCGGCATTGGCCACCGTCAAGATCCGGGACGCCGGCACGAGGGGACGAACCCGGCGGAAGGTCTCCTCGATCATCGTCCGGGACGAGGCGATCGGGAGGAACTGCTTGGGCGAGCGTTTCCGGCTGAGCGGCCAGAACCGGGTTCCGCTCCCTCCGGCCATGATGACGACGGTCAGACCGGGAACGGTTTTCATGTCCGCTCGAGCTTTTGAATGGCCCGCTCGACTTCGCCTTTGACTTCCTGCTGGATCGCCGCCAGGCGCTCCTCCGTCTCGGCTTCGAACCGGAGAACCAGGACGGCCTGGGTGTTCGACGCCCGGACCAGGCCCCAGCCGCCGGGCATGACCGCCCGGACGCCGTCGATGTCGATGACCGGGTACTTGGCCGAAAGCTCCTTCTTCACCTCGTCGACGATCTTGAACTTGACCTCCTCGGAGGCGTACACCCGGATTTCCGGAGTGCTGTACATCTTGGGAAGGGCGGCGAGCATTTCCGACAACCGCTTGGGAGATCGGGCCATGAGCTCCGCCACCCGGAGCGAGGCATAGATTGCATCGTCGAAGCCGAACCACCGGTCGGCGAAAAACATGTGGCCGCTCATCTCGCCGGCGACTTTGGCCCCTTCTTCCTTGATCTTCTTCTTGATCAAGGAATGGCCGGTCTTCCACATCACCGGCTTGCCCCCCAGCCGGGCGATCTCGTCGTAAAGGACCTGGGTCGCCTTGACCTCGGAGATGACCGCCGCGCCGGGGAAATCCTTCAAGATGTCGCGGGCGAAGAAGATCAGGAGCTGGTCGCCCCAGATCAAATGACCCTCGTCGTCGACGACCCCGATCCGGTCGCCGTCGCCGTCGTAGGCCAGCCCGAGCTCGGCCTTGGTTTCCTTCACCCGGTCGATCAGGGCGGTCATGGCCTCAGGGAGCGTCGGGTCGGGGTGATGATTGGGAAATCGTCCGTCCATATCGCAGAACAGCTCATCGACTTTGCAGCCGAGCTTCCGGAAGAGCGGAGCGGCGATCACACCGGCGGTGCCGTTCCCGGCGTCGAGGACGACCTTGAGCGGCCGGGCCAGCTTGATCAGCTTGAGGACATAATCCATGTACTCGGGGACAAGGTCGTAGGCCGCGTACGTTCCCTTCCCGGGCGGAGCGAAGGCCCCTTCCCGGATGATCCGGTGGATCTCCTGGATGCTGTCGCCGTAGAGCGTCTCGTGGCCGACCATCATCTTGAAGCCGTTGTATTCCGGAGGATTGTGGGATCCGGTGATCATCACCCCCGCTTCCATGTCCTTGTAGTAAGCGGCGAAATACAGAAGCGGCGTCGGGACCGTCCCGAGGTCGGTCACGTCACAACCCACGGCCCGAAGGCCGGAGGCCATCGCTTCGGCGAAGGCCGGGGAACTGAGGCGGCAGTCGCGGCCTAAGGCGACAGCCTTTTTCCCGAAATTCAGGAAATAGGTGCCCATCGCCCGGCCGAGCGTCGCGACCACATCGAGAGTCAAGTCGACATCGACGATCCCCCGAATGTCGTACTCGCGGAAAATACTGGCGTTGATCGGCATCGTGTCCTCCCTCGACCGCCCCC
>JAFGEN010000026.1 GCA_016931595.1 Candidatus Aminicenantota bacterium
GAATTCTACCATAAAATCGGGTCGACGGGTCACTTGACGATGAAGCGACGGCCTTCGTGGTCGATGATCCGCATCGGGATGTCGTAGACCCGGAGGAGAAGGTCCTCCGAGAGGATGTCATCGGGCCGGCCGTCGGCGACCACTCCGCCGTCCTTGAGAAAAACAAGCCGGCCGGAGTGGCGGACGGCCAGGTCGAGGTTGTGGAGGGTGACGATGACGGTTTTCTTCCTTTCTTCTGCCAGGCGACCGGCCAGGTCCATCACCGCGGTTTCGTGGCGTGGGTCGAGAAACGTGGTCGGTTCGTCAAGAACAAGGATGTCCGCCTGTTGGGCCAGGGCCCGGGCGATTAAAACCAACCGGCGTTCACCGCTGCTGAGGTCGAACACCGGCCGGTCCGAAGGCCGGGTGAACCCGACATAGGACAGGGCTTCGGCCGCGATCTTCCGGTCGGCGGCCGAAGGAGCGGAAAAGACCGGGAGGTAGGCCGTCCGGCCCATCAGGACGAATTCGAGGACGCTCCAGTTGAAGGCCGCGGCATGCTCCTGGGGAACGAACGCCAGGCGGCGGGCCCGCTCGGCGTCGCCCAGGCTCTGAAGGTCGGCCCCGTCGAGTTCGACCGTCCCCTCGGCGAACCGCCAGAGGCCGCTCAGGCATTTGAGAAGGGTCGTTTTGCCCGCCCCGTTCGGGCCGACGATCGTTGTGACCCCCGCGGACGAAGCTTCGAAAGAGGGGATCCGGAGCTCGAAGCCCGGCCGAAAGTAACGGAGGTTTCGAATCGTGACGCTCATCGCCAGATCTTCGCAGACTTGGTTAGAAGGAGGATGAACAAGGGGAGTCCGATGAGGCTGGTGAAGATCCCGACGGGGATTTCGAATGCGGCCACGCTCCGGGCCGCGTCGTCGGCCAGGACGAGGAGCGAGGCTCCGAGGGCGGCCGAGAGCGGCAGAACCCGGCGGTTGTCCACTCCGGTCATCATCCGGACGAGGTGGGGGATGATGAGGCCGAGCCAGCCGATGATCCCGGCGACGGAGACGGCTGCGGCCGTGACCAGGGTGGCCGTGAGAACGACGGTCCTTTGATCGCGCTTGACGTTGAGGCCGAGGGCCCGGCCGTCCTCGTCGCTGAGGGAAAGAACGTTCAAACGCCAGGACATCAGGAGAAGAAGCGCGGTCCCGGCGGCCATGACCGCCAGGGGGAAAACGAGGTCTCCCCAACCCGCTCCGCCGAGATTGCCCATCAGCCAGTAGAACAAGGCCTGAAGAGAATAAGGACTGGCGAAAAATTCGACGAACGAAAGGAGGGCCGAGAAAAAGGCGGAGACAATGACCCCGGTCAGGAGGACCGAGACCGGGGAGAAGCGGGGACCCCGGGAGACGAGAAGCACCAATCCGACAGCCGCCAGCCCGAAGGCGAAGGCGCCGACTTGAGGGGGAAAGGCCTGGCCCAGGGCGACAATCGATAGAGACGCGCCGAAGGCGGCGCCGGACGAGATGCCGAGAATATATTCGTTGACAAGAGGATTCTTGAACACCGCCTGAAGGGAGGCCCCGGAAACCGAAAGAGCCGCGCCTACCGCCAAGCCCAGGAGGAGGCGGGGCAGACGGATGGCCAGGACGATATCCTTCTGAACGGCGGAACCAGCGCCTTCGCCCGGTTCGGCCAGGGGAGAGAGAAGGATTTTGCCCAGGTCGGAAAGCGAGATGTCCGAGGGACCCAGGGTCAGGGAAAACAAGAAAACGGGAATCGGGGAAAGGAACAGGGCCAGGATGAGCAGGCGTTTGCTTCGAGACATGAAGGGAACCGCATTCCATTATAGGGCATCCGCAGCCTGGATTCCACGCCGGGGCCGGTTCCGTTTCTGCTATAATGGATGCGTTCCGTCCCGGAAGAAGGAGGAGTCCATGAAATCGCTGTTCGGATCCGTTGTCCTGATGTCCCTTGCCGTTCTGCCGGCCTGTGCCAAAACGGGGCCCGATTTCAACGCCTTTTTCGTCGACAAGACGATGCGAATCGACTATTTTCACCTCGGGAATGCCAAGGAGGAAATTGTTACCGTCGATCGGGTTTATGTACAGGGGATTTGGGCCGGGTCGAAGGTCAACCTCATCGACCCCTTCGACCGGGGCCGTTACGGCGTGAAAATTTATGACGAGACGACCGGCACGCTCCTGTTCTCCCGGGGATTCGACTCGTATTTCGGCGAATACCGGACGACGGACGCGGCGGCGAAAGGAGTCCGCCGAACCTATCACGAATCAGCCTTGATCCCGCTGCCTAAGGCGAAAATCAAGTTTGTCCTGGAGGCCCGAGAGAGGGATAACGCCCTCCGTCAAGTCTTCGCGCAGACAATCGACCCGGCGGCCATGGGGGTCCTGAAAGAAGCCCCGGCTTCGGGAGTCAAGGTCATCGATGTTCATCAAAGCGGAGACCCGCATGTGAAAGCCGATATCGCCTTCATCGCCGAAGGGTACACGGCCGCGGAGGAAAGCAAGCTTCGGGCCGATTTAGACCGGGTGGCCAAGGTCTTGTTCAGCCAGGAACCCTACAAAAGCCTGAGCGACAAGTTCAACCTCTATGGCGTTTGGAAGCCGTCCGATGAAAGCGGCTGCGATGAACCCGGCCACGGAAGCTATAAGACCACGGCTGTTTCCGCGACGTTCGATTCCCTCGGTTCCGAGCGCTACATCCTGATCGAGGATAACAAGGCCCTCCGGGATATCGCCGCCCATGTTCCCTACGATGCCCTGGTCGTCATGATTAATCACAAACGGTACGGGGGGGGCGGCATCTATAACGCCTACTGCACCGGCACCGTCGACAACCAGTGGTACGAATATCTCTTCCTTCACGAATTCGGCCATTCCTTCACTGGTCTGGCCGACGAATATTACACCTCTGACGTTGCGTACAACGAGTTCTATCCGTCCGGAGTCGAACCCCGGGAGCCGAATATCACCGCGCTCCTCGACCCGAAGAACGTCAAATGGAAAACCGCTCCGGGAATCGCCGTTCCGACCCCTTGGGAAAAAGACGAGTTCGATCAGAACGATATGGCTTATCAGAAGCTCCGCCGCGAGCTCAATGCGAACATCGCGGCGCTGAAAATGAAGGGCGCCCCGCCCGAAGACGTGGCCGAGGCCGAGGAGGAATCCGAGCGAAAATCGAAGGAGCAGGCCGACTGGGTGGACCGATTCCTGGGAGCGAGCAAATTCGCGGGAAAAGCCGGTGTCTATGAAGGCGCCGGGTATGCGGCCAAGGGCTTGTACCGGCCGGCCGTGGACTGCATCATGTTCACCAAGGGCAAGAAGCCGTATTGCCCGGTCTGCGAAGAAGCGGTCCGGCAGATGATTTTGTTCTACGCGAAATAACCGGCGGCCTTCGGAGAGGAGAAGGATGACGATTGAGGCGTTTCTCCTGGTCGGTCCGACCGGATCGGGAAAAACCCCGCTCGGGGAGGCCTTGGAGTCGGCCGGCTGGGACGGCCGCCGTTGCCTCCATTTCGATTTCGGCGCGCGCCTGCGGGCGGCCGCGGCCGGGCCGGAGAATGTGCCCGCTCTTTCCGCCGAGGAGAGGAATGTCGTCCGCGATGTTCTTCAGACCGGGGCGCTCCTTGACGACCGGTTTTTCGGGATCGCCCGTAAAATCCTGGAGGACTTTCTTCGGCGGCGGGAAGCCGGCCCCGGCGACCTGCTCGTTCTCAACGGCCTGCCCCGTCACGCCGGGCAAGCTCGGGATATCGCACCGGTCGCGGATGTCGTCCGGATGATCCTTCTCTTCGCCCCTCCGGTCACTGTCCGCGAACGGATCCGGACCGATGCGGCCGGCGACCGGGCCGAGCGCGGGGACGACTCCCCGGCGGAGGTCGAGCGCAAGCTCGCCCTTTATGAGCAGCGGACCCGGCCGCTGATCGGCCATTACGAAGCGAAGGGAGTGCCGGTCGTCCGCTTGGAGGTCGGGCCGAAGACCTCGGCCGGAGGCCTTCTCGAAGCCCTTCGGCGGGCGGTCAGCGGATGAATCAGGAGTCGCGACCGATGAACGTGCATCATTTGGACCATTTTTTCAACCCCCGGAGGATTGCCCTGATCGGGGTGACTTCCAATCCGAAAAGCGTCGGGGGCCGGATCCTGGCCAATCTCGTCGGCGGCGGATTCCCCGGAGTCGTTTATCCCGTGAACCCCTCCTTCGAGGCGGTTTCCGGAATCCCTTGTTATCCCGACATGAAAAGCCTGCCCCGCAATCCAGACCTGGGCATCATCTGCGCGCCGGCGGCCCAAGTTCCCGACGGAATTCGGGAATGCGGGGAGGCGGGGGTGCGTTCCGTGATCGTCGTTTCGGCCGGTTTCGGTGAGACCGGAGAGGAAGGGCGGGCCTTGGAAGACCGGGTTTTGGCCGAGGCGTGCCGATTTGCCGGGATGAGGATCCTGGGCCCCAATTGCCTCGGAGTCATCGTCCCCGGCCGAAGGCTGAACGCCAGCTTCGCCGCCGATATGCCCCAGGCGGGCGAGATCGCCTTCATCTCCCAGTCGGGGGCCCTCTGCACCTCGGTCCTGGACTGGGCCATGGAGGAAAAAATCGGTTTTTCGGCCTTTGTCTCCGTCGGGAATACGGCCGATGTTGATTTCGCCGACTTGATCGATTATTTTGGCGAAGACGAGAAGACCAAGAGCATCATCCTGTATATCGAGTCGATCAAGGACGCCCGGCATTTCATGACCGCGGCCCGGGCCTTCGCCCGGTCAAAGCCGATCATCGCCTATAAAGCCGGGAGGTTTCCCGAATCGGCGGAAGCGGCCGCATCACACACCGGGGCCCTGGCTTCCGAGGACGCCGTCTACGACGCGGCCTTTCAGCGGGCCGGATTGGCCCGGGTTTTCGACATCGGCGAGATTTTCGACGTCGCCGAGCTTCTCGGACGGCGCCGGATCCCCAAAGGCCCCCGCTTGGGGATTGTGACCAATGCCGGCGGCCCGGGAGTCATGGCCGTGGATGCCCTGATTCAGGCCGGGGGAACCTTGGCCTCTTTAAGCCGGGCGACGATGACGGGCTTGGAGGAGTCGCTTCCCCCGGCCTGGTCCCGCCGCAATCCGGTCGACATCCTCGGCGACGCCAAGTCGAAACTGGCAGCCAAGGCGACATCGCTCGTCCTTTCCGACTCGGCGGTTGATGCCGTCCTCGTGATCGTCACTCCCCAGGCGATGACCAATCCGGCGGCGATCGCCCGGGAAATCGGGGCCCTATCCGCGGGTCATTCCAAGCCGATCCTCGCCGCCTGGCTGGGCGGGAACAGCATGGCCGAAGGTGTCCGAATCCTCAACGACGCGGGGATTCCGACCTACGACACCCCCGAGCGGGCTGTCGGAGCGTTCATGACCCTGGTGTCCTATGCCCGAAACCTCGAAACACTTTACGAGACTCCCAGGGACATCCCGGTCGAATTCTCCCTCGATCGGGCCGGGCGTCGGGAAAAAGTAAGGGGCGCGATCTTCGGCGGTTCGGAGGTCCTGTCCGAAGACGCGTCCAAATCCGTTTTAGAAGCCTACGGAATCCCGGTGACCAAGCCGTCGGCGGCTCGGACCGAAGACGAAGCGGTGCGAACCGCCGACGGGATGGGCTATCCCGTGGTTCTCAAAGTCCATTCGCCCGACATCACCCATAAAACCGACGTCGGGGGGGTGGTTCTTGACCTGGCCGATCCGGGCCAGGTTCGGGCGGCCTACCGGCGGGTGATGACCGCCGCGGCCGACGCCCGGCCGGATGCGCGCCTGGACGGCGTGACAATCCAGCCGATGATCCGGGCCAATGACGCGGTCGAGCTTATTCTGGGAGCAAAGAAGGATCCGACCTTCGGAACGGTCATGATGGCCGGCATGGGAGGGACGGCGGCGGAGCTCTTCGGAGACCGGGCTCTGGGATTTCCGCCTTTGAACGAGCGGCTGGCCCGTCGGATGCTTGAATCGCTGAAGATCTGGCCGCTTCTTCGGGGGTACCGCGGCCGGCCGGCTATCGCCCTCGACCGGCTGATCGAAGCGCTGATCCGTTTGTCATACCTGGCGGCCGACCACCCGGAGATCAGGGAACTCGATATCAATCCTCTGCTGGCCGGGACCTCGTCGGTCCTGGCCTTGGACGCGCGGATCGTGTTTGACCGGGATTCGGCGGCCGAAGGATCCAAGGCCGACCCGTTCGCCCATCTCGCTCTCAGGCCGTATCCCGAGCATTACACAAAGGACGTCGTTTTGGAGGACGGCTCCGCCTGTCGGCTCCGGCCCATCAAACCCGAAGATGAATTGTTATGGCTGGAGCTTTTGTCCGGGTGTTCACGCGAGTCGATTTACTCCAGGTTCAGGTATTTCTTCCACTGGGAATCGCATGACGTGGCCGCCCGGTACTGTTATATCGATTACGACCGGGAGCTGGCGATCGTGGCCGAGTCGAGGGCGGACGAAAAACGGCGGCTGATGGGTGTCGGGCGGCTTGTGGCCGACCCGATGAAAGCCTCGGCCGAGTATGCCGTCCTGGTCGGCGACGCCTGGCAGGACAAGGGCCTGGGGGGCGTATTGACAGACCGTTGCCTGGAGATCGCCCGGGATTGGGGAGTCCGGAAGATCACCGCGGTCACGACGTCCGATAACCCCCGGATGATCGCCGTCTTCAAAAAGCGGGATTTCGCCATCCGCTTCGACGACCAAAGCGCTTTGGTCGAGGCGGATAAGGACCTGGAGTAGCCGCCGCCCCGGGCGCGGGGGGGGGTTCACATTCGTCCGGATTTCGGGTATAAATCTGGGCATTCCTTTGAAACGAACAGGAGCGATCATGAAAAAATCCGCATGTGCGGCGCTTGTTGTTCTCATGGCCTGGGTTCTCCCTGCGGCGGCCGGCCAATCGGACGCGAAGACGCCGGTTTTCGGCATTTCCTTCTCCGGCTTCATAAAAACGGACCTGATTTATGATTCGCGCCAGACCGTCAGTGTCCGCGAGGGCCATTTTTTTCTCTATCCGAAGCCGGAAGCCCTGGATCCGGACGGCCGGGACAAGAACGCGGCTCCCAGTTACCAGATGTTTTCCCTGCAGACGAGGCTTGTCGGGAAAATCACCGGGCCTGATGTGGGCGGAGCAAAAACCTCCGGCCTGATCGAAGGGGAGTTCTTCGGCACGTCCGACGGCGACATGCACGGCTTTCGTCTCCGTCACGCCTTCGTCAAATTGACTTGGGCGAAATCGGAGCTTCTGGTCGGGCAGTACTGGCACCCCATGTTCATCACCGACAGCTTCCCCGACGTCGTGTCCTTCGACACCGGGGCCCCGTTCCAGCCCTTCAACCGCTCGCCCCAGGTCCGGTTCACCTTTAAGCTCGGGGAGCATTGGAGCGTTGCGGCCACCGCCCTCTCCCAGCGCGATTTTGTCTCAAACGGTCCCGACGGATCCGTTGCGGCCTATGCCCGGAACGCCGTGGTTCCCGAACTCAACCTCAATCTTCAATACAAGTCGGTATCACCGTCGGGGGGCGAAATCGTTTTCGGTCTCGGGGGCGATTACAAGAGTCTCCGACCCCGCCTGGCGACGACGGCGGGCTATGCGACCGAGACTGTTCTCAACGACTGGGCCGGGATGGCTTACGGGAAGATCAAGACGGCGGGCGTCACGGCAAAAATCGAAGCCGTCTACGGACAGAACCTCCATCATTTGACCATGCTGGGGGGATATGCGGTCTCGGAAATTACGGACGTGACCCGGGCGGAGGTCGAATACGATCCGACCGAAACATTTTCTCTCTGGGGAGAAATCCAGACCAACGGAACGACCTTTCAAACCGGACTCTTTCTCGGCTACACGAAGAATTGCGGCGCCGGAAGGGACGTCCTCGGCCCCTATTACGCCCGCGGAACCGACATCGACGCGGTTTACCGGATCGCTCCCCGGGCGGTTTACAACACCGGGAAATTCCGGCTGGCGGCCGAGGTCGAGTA
>JAFGEN010000240.1 GCA_016931595.1 Candidatus Aminicenantota bacterium
GACATCCGCTCTCGGGTCAGGATCGGGGTCATCGGCGGCTCCCGGGCGGGGGCGGAAGCTCTTTCCCAGGCCTTCGAAGTCGGCCGTTTGATCGCCGGGCGGGGGGCGGTTCTCGTCTGCGGCGGCCTGGCCGGAGTCATGACCGAGGCCGCCCGGGGAGCCCGAAGCGCCGGCGGATTGACCGTCGGGATCCTTCCCGGGACACGGCCGGCAGAGGCCAATCCATATATTGACGTGGCCCTGGCCACGGGTCTCGGCTATACCCGGAATTCGCTTGTAGCCATGAACGCCGACGTCCTCATCGCCATCGACGGCGAGTATGGAACCCTGAGCGAAATCGCCTACGGCCGGATCTACGGAAAGACGGTCGTCGGCCTGGGAAGCTGGAAGATCGAGGGCGTCATCCCGGCGGCCACCCCGGAAGAGGCGGTCCGGCTGGCCTGGGAAGCGGCGGCGGCCGCAAAGTAAAGCGTGGCCAACTACAAGATCATCCTGAGCTACGACGGGACGGATTACTTCGGCTGGCAGCGCCAGCCCAAGGGAAGGACGATCCAGGGGACACTCGAGGAAACGCTGACCCGGTTGGCCGGAACCAAGGTCGATGTCGCCGGGGCGGGCCGGACCGACGCCGGCGTCCACGCTCTCGGACAGGCGGCTTCGTTCAAGGCCGAATTCAGGCTCGGCGACGCGGAACTGTTCAAGGCTCTCAACGGCATCCTCCCTCCCGATATCCGCGTTCTGACCCTGGAACGGGTTCCGGCCGGGTTCCACGCCCGCCGGGACGCCCGAGGTAAGATCTACCAGTATCGAATCGTGACCGGAAAGGCGATCAGCCCGTTCGACGTCCGTTATGCCCTCCACTGGCCTTATCCGCTCAATGTCGGGAAAATGCGGACGGCCGCCGGTTTGTTCGCCCGGGAGGCCGATTTCTCGGGATTTTCCTCCAATAAAGAGCTCTCTCCCGTCCGGCGGATCGTCCGCTCCGAGCTCCGCAAGCACGGCGACGAGCTGATATTCACGATCGAAGCGAGCGGATTTCTCCGCTACATGGTCCGGACGATTGTCGGAACGCTGCTCGAAGCGGGCCGGGGAAAGATCGGACCCGAGGACATCGAACGGGTCTTCAGAACGAAGACCCGGACCCTGGCCAATCCCACCGCCCCGGCCAAGGGGCTCTGCCTGATCAAGGTTTTCTATTAATTCCGGCCCCATCACTGAGACGCATTCCGCCTGCATCCGTCTCTCTATTGAAACCGCTTGACTTCATCGTTTCTTAGGAGATAATGTAAGAAAGTAAGAATATAAGGAATACCATGGAAATCCTTGAATCCGCTGTTTTAACGTCAAAAGGTCAACTGACCGTCCCTTCTCCGATCCGTGACATCTTCGGTCTGAAAAAAGGATCCGTCGTGATTTTCAAAATCACCGAAAAGGGCATTTTTTTCATGCCGGGAGAAATCAAGCCAAAAGATTCCTATACACGGGAAGAATGGGAAAAGGTCGAAAAGCTCGTCGCGGAACAGGGACGAGTCTACGCCTCTTCGCGGGGCGCCCGAAAGCATCTGCGCTCTCTGTGAAATTCGAATTCAAGCCGTCTTTCGAACGGTGCCTTAAATCTCTCCCCTCCAACCGAAAAGACGGGGTCAAGACGTCCTGCCTCGCCTTCCTGGACTTTTTGGAAAAGCGGATTTCCTTGCCTCCCGGGATCGGGTTAAAACGTCTAAGAAACGGCTATTGGGAAATCCGCCATGGCCTTCATATCCGCGTTCTCTTTCGTTGGGATGGAGATCGTCTCGAATTCATCCTGGCCGGAGATCATGATTCCATAAAAGATTTTTTAAAAAACCTCTGACCGTTATTGTTTCCAATCCATCCGGTAGGCGATGAAAAGCTTCTGTCCCTCGGCGTCCTCTTCGACGCAGTAGAACCGGCCGTTACGGACCTTGAAGAACCCGCCGTTATAATCCTGGAACACCCGGATCGGTTTCCTCAGGATGAAAACCCCGTCGGCATCGAAGACGTCGAAAATAAATTCCCCAGGCTGACCGGTTGTTTCATAAGTCATGACATAGAGACGGCTTTCTTCGTCGGCAGCGAAGCCGATAAACGGCGGCATCCCGGAGGGGAAATAGACCTTGTCCTGGATGAACTTCATCTGGGGCGAGCCGAACTGGTCGAGAAATTCCTTCTTATGGGCTTCGGGAACGGGGACGGCATCGAACTCTTTCCGGATTTTTCGGACCGGCCGGCCCTCGAAATCGTAAACGAAAATGTCGTACCCCCGGTCCTGGTGCCCGGTAAAGATCTTATCCCGGGACACGCTCCAGGACTGAAGATGGTATGTCCCCCGAAGCTTTTCACCGGTCATGGGATTCTCAAGAAAACCGGTATCGAGCTTCTCCCGGACCGTCCAATCAGGGCCGGAGAGTTCGATGGGAAACTCGAACAGGGAGTCCGGCCTCGGGTCGGCCTGCCGCTTCATCGTCAAGAACGATCCGTTGGGCAGCGGGGCGACGGCCATCAGGTCGGAGGGGGCCGGCGTTTCCCGAACCAGTGTCCCCCCCGCGTCGAAAACCGTCAGCCGGCTGTTGTCCTGGTTGGAGACGGCGACTTCGTCCCGGGCGGTCACATACAGATCCGCGAATCTCTGGATTTCTCCCGGCCCCTGTCCCCGCCTTCCGAATGACGCGGCCGGACGGCCGGACGCATCGAACTTCAGAACGGCCTTCTCATGAGAGGGGTCGGCGAGAAAAAAGACGTTTCCCTCCGCGTCGATGTCGAACTCTCCGATATCGGACAAACCGAACGAGGCCGTGGCGTCGTCGCCGGTATCGAGCCTCCATTCCTCGACGAGTTCGAGGTCCGCGGGGGCTCCCGCGAGCTTCGCGGGCTCTTTCCTGTTCAGGACGATTTCCGTCCCCATTTCATCGACCGTCTTTTCCACCGGCGCTTCCTTCGAGCCGCAGGCCCAAAGCGCCGCAAGCGCGAGTCCGAGCACAACAATTTTTCTCACCTGCCAAGTCCTTTCCATCCGTCTGAATGCCATCGTAACATAGACGAGCGAAGAGGCGGAATATTCCGTCATTCCAGCAGGGTCTTCGTCTGTGAAGCCTAACCGAGAAGCGGTTTTCCCATATCCCGGACGATGCGTTACAATGAGTTTTCAAAGACCTATGATCGGACAAAGGAGAATACGGACATGAGACTCCCAAAAACTTTATTCGCCGTTCCTCTGGCCTTATTCCTGGCTTTTCCCGCAATGAGCCCGGGCGCCGACGACGACGACTGCTCGAGCTTCCTGGTCACCAAGGGCGCCTCGAAGGACGGCTCGGTCATGATCACCTACACCTGCGACGGGGAATTTGTCCCCCTGCTGGAACGCATTTCCGCCGCCGACCACAAGCCCGGCGACGAAATCCTTATCCGGGGACGAGACGGGTCCGTCCGGGGACGGGTCAAGCAGGTTCCCCATACGTATGCCGTCGTCGGATTGATGAACGAACATCAGCTGGCGATCGGCGAAACCACCTTCGGGGGCCGGCCGGAACTGAGAAACCCGAACGGGCTGCTTTCCTATCCCATGCTCATGGACCTCGCCCTCCAACGGGCGAAAACGGCCCGGGAGGCCGTCCGGGTCATGGCCGAACTCGTCGAGGAATACGGTTACGCCAGCACGGGTGAGACCTTCTCCATCGCCGACCCCGAAGAGGCCTGGATCATGGAGATGATCGGCCCCGGACCGGGCGGCAAGGGCGCCCACTGGGTCGCCTTGCGAGTACCCGACGGATATATCTGCGGTCATGCCAACCAATCCCGCATCGGCGAGCTTCCGGCCCTGGACCCGGATCAGTGCCTCTATTCCTCGAACATCGTGTCGTTCGCCGCGGAGAAGGGCTATTACGACAAGAAATCCGGAAAACCCTTCAGCTTCTGCAACGCCTACGACCCGGCCACGCCGTCGACCCTCCGCTCCTGCGCAGCCAGGGTTTGGAGCATGTTCCGCCGGAGCGCGCCCTCCCTGAACATATCCCCGGATTTCCAACGCGGCATCCCCGGAGCCGAGCCCTATCCCTTGTGGATCAAACCCGACCGGACGTTGTCGCTCCAAGACGTCATGGGCATCATGCGCGATCATTATGAAGGGACCCCGTACGATATGACCAAGGGCCTTGACGCCGGGCCCTTCGGCTGTCCCGTCCGGGCCCGCGACCTCAATTGGGAAGTCGACGGCGTCGACTACAGTTGGGAGCGCCCCATCTCCACCCAGCAGACCGGCTATTCCTTCATCTCCCAGTCCCGGGGCTGGATGCCCGCGGCCGTCGGCGGCGTGTACTGGTACGGCGTCGACGACACCTTCTCCACGTGTTATTTTCCCCTCTACTGCTCGATCGAGGACCTGCCCGAACCGTTCACCGTCGGCGACCTCCGGAAATTTTCTTGGGATTCGGCCTGGTGGGTCTTCAATTTCACGGCCAATTACGCCAACCTGAAATATTCCTACATGATCGAGGACATCCGGAAGGTCCAGGAAGCCCTGGAGGGACAATTCCTCGCCCTTCAGCCGGTTGTCGAAGAAACCGCGCTCGAGCTTCAGAAAAAGGACCCCAGGCTCATGGTTCAGTATCTGACCGGCTATTCGGTCGGACAGGGCGAGATGGTCGTGAAGCGCTGGAAGGAATTGGGCGAGTTTCTCCTGACGAAATACAACGACGGCTACGTCAAGGATGAACAAGGACGTCCGCGGGCCATGGGCTATCCGTCCGAATGGCTGCGGGAGGTCCTGCGGGCCAAGCCCGAAGCGTTCAAGCTGCCGGCCTGGGGCACGGAGAAGACCGGAGGCCGGCTCCGCTGAGCCGAAAGGAACAACCATGTCGAACACGAAACGCATCATCGTCATCGGCGGGTCCGCGGCCGGGCCCAAGACCGCGGCCAAGGCGCGGCGCCTGGACTACGACGCCGAAATCACCATCATCCAGAAAGCGCGCGACCTTTCGATGGCTTCCTGCGGCTATCCCTATTACGTCGGCGGGCTGTTCGACGACCGGAATCAGCTGGTGAGCACGCCGGCCGGCGTCGTCCGCGATCCCAAGTTTTTCCTCAACGCCAAGGGCATCAACGCCCGCACGGAGACGGAAGCGACGGCCATCGACCGGAAAAACCGCACCATCGCCTGCCGGGACCTCCGGGCGGGAACAACCGAAGTCCTGCCCTATGACAAACTCGTCCTCTGCACCGGAGCGACGCCGGTCATTCCCCCTGTCCCCGGGAAGGACCTCAAAGGCATCACCACCCTGCAGTCCATGAGCGACGCCGATTACCTGCGCCGGGTCTGCGACGAGGGCCAAATCAAGAAGGCGGTCATCATCGGGGGCGGCTTGATCGGCATCGAAACATGCGAAGCCCTCGAACTGGCCGGGATCGAAATCACGGTGATCGAGCTCCTGCCCCAGCTCCTGACGTTCCTCGACTGGGAGATGGCCAAGCTCGTCGAGAACCACGTCCGGTCGCGCTCGGCCAATGTCATCACCGGAAACGGCCTGGCCGAGTTCCTGGGCGAAAACGGCCGCCTGACCGGCGTCAAGCTCCAGAACGGAACGGAACTCCCCTGCGAGCTCGCCGTCGTGGCCGTCGGCGTCCGGCCGAACGTCAAGCTGGCCGCCGACGCCGGGTTGGCCGTCGGCGCACTCGGCGGCATCGTCGTCGACGAGCATATGAAGACGTCGGACCCGGACATCTACGCGGCCGGCGACTGCGTCGAATGCCGGCATCGCATCACCGGAAAGCCCGCCTACTCCCCCATGGGCGACCTGGCCAACCTCCAGGGCCGCGTGGCCGGTGAAAACGTCGTCCGCGGAGATACGGCGGCCTTCCCCGGAACCATCCAGACCGGCATCTGCAAGATCTTCGACTACATCGCGGGAACGACGGGCTTGTCCGAGACCGCGGCCCGCAAACACGGTTTGACCGATATCGAGACGGTCATCAACGCCAATCCCGACAAACCCGTTTTCATGGGCGGCAAGCTGATCGTCAGCAAGATGATCGTCGACCGCGCGACGCGCCGTCTTCTCGGCTACCAAGCCGTCGGGCCCGGCGACGTCAGCAAGCAGATTACCGCCGCGGCTATGGCCATCACCGCCGAAATGACCGTGGATGACCTCCTCAGCCTCGATTTTCCATACGCCCCGCCCTTCTCCCCGGCCATCGACCATATCATCACCACGGCTCATATCATGCAGAACAAGCTCGAAGGCCGGATGCGCGGCATCTCGGCCGGGGAAGTCTTCCGAAAGCTCCAGGGTCCGGACAAGCCGTTCCTGCTCGACGCCCGCGGACCCGACGAGTACGAGGCATCGCGCCTCGGCCTCGGCGAAACGCTCATTCCGCTCGGGGCTCTGCGCCGGCGGCTCGGCGAGCTGCCCGCGGACAAAGGCCGGGAGATCGTCTGTTATTGCAAACTCTCGCTCCGGGGCTACGAGGCCGCGACCGTGCTCATGGCGAACGGCTGGACCGACATCAAGGTCATGGAAGGAGGCCTCGCCGCCTGGCCTTTCCCTATGGAGAAATAAGCGGGAGTATAGAGTAAGAAACGGATTGAAGGCCCCGCCCGGGTTGGTCCGACATGTAAATTTCATTGTAAGGAAAGCCGTTATTTTGATCGCGGCCGGCCCGCAACCTGTTTTGTTTCCGCCATTTGACTCCGTCTTCTGATGGAACAAAACTTGCATAAACAAGCCGATATATGCGCGATGAATCTTCGAAGCGGAAAAAAAGGAGTATTTCATGAAGAAATTCTTCTCTCTGGCCATATTGGGGCTGATAGGAATCGCCGGCTTGACCGTTTTCGGACAGGAAAATCGCGAATTCGCGACATACCGCGAGATGCGCGCCTATCTGGGCGAACTCTTCAATCAGAAAAAATACGCCGAAGCGGCGACTTTACTGGAGAGCGTCCTGGACCGCTTCCCGGACAATGTGATGGCCAATACGTACAACCTGGCCACGGCCCGCCTTTTCCTCGGAGAGATCGACAAATCCATGGCCGCTCTCGAAGACGGGCATCACCGGGGCGTTTTTTACGGAATCTGGGACTTCGAAGCGGACATGTGGGAACCGGTCAGGAAGCATGAACGGTATGCCGCCTTTCGGAAGGAGAACGACGCCCGGGTGGAGGCGGCGAGCAAGAAAGCCGTCCTGATCGTCGATGTCGTCACTCCCGAGGAATACGACCCGGCGAAAAAATACCCGCTCTTCATCGCCCTCCACGGCGGCGGGGAATCCGTCGCAGAGCTCAAGCCCAATTGGATTTCACCCCGCCTCGGGAAGGAATTCCTCACGGCATATATCCAGTCGACCCAAGTCGCCGGAATGAGGGGATTCCACTGGCAGGGAGAAGAGACCACCCGCCGGGACGTGGCCGAAGCCTACCGCCGAATCCTGGCCGAATATCCCGTGGACACCGGCCGGATCCTGATCGGCGGGTTTTCTTCCGGCGGTTTCGCCTCCATGATCGTCTCCTTTTCCGACCTTCTGCCGGTTCGGGGATTTGTCGCCCTCTGCCCGGAGCCGCCTCAAACCATCGGAGATGATGCGGTCGCCGAGACCGCCAAGCGCGGGCTCAAGGGGACCCTCCTGACCACCGAGTTGGACCGGCGCCTCGACCGGCAGAAAGAGCTCGTCGCCCGGCTGGCCGGGCTTGGCTTTGATTGTGAAATTGACATCACACCGAACATCGGGCATTGGTTCCCGGAAAACTTCGCCGCGCTCCTCGACCGGGCCATCGGCCGAATCCTGGGCGATGGACGGACGTAATCCGGCAGCGCGGTCCGATAAGCCCGGGAGCCCTGGAGAGCCCGCGGGAGGGAAATCTCCGAGGCTCACCGTCCGGGTTTCGTATCATTCAATGTCCGGGGAGGTCTTCCCGTCGCGACGCAGTCGACGAAAAGTGAAAACGGGAGAATCGGTCACCGCCGGCCCCGGCCTATGCTTCATTTCACAGGAGAGCTCGAAAATCAAATGAAAACACATGGACATCGCGCGGGAATGCGGTTGGTCATTCTCGGAGCCGTCTTCTTAACCGCGGGATCCGCGTTCGCCCAAAAAACCATCGTCCCCTTCACCGAAGCCGGTTGGGACCTCGGCCGGGCGAAAATCGCGGATCATCTCGGCCGGCGAGCCCTGATGGGGACGGCCTTCCTCAAGGACACGGACTTCGCTGACGGCGTGATCGAAGTGGACATCGCCACGACCGAACGGACCCGGTCATATCCCGGCGTGCTGTTCCGAATGGCGGATCAAGCCAACTACGAGCGATTCTACATTCGGCCGCACCGCTCGCCGTTCTACGACGACGCCCTTCAGTACGGCCCCGTTTTCAACGGCGTCGACAGCTGGCAGTTATACTACGGGCCAGGAAAAACTTCGAGCCTGGAAATTCTCCCGGGCCGGTGGAATCGCCTGAAAATCGTCCTGGCCGGACCGTCGGCCCGGGTTTATTGGAACGATTCCGCCGAACCGGTTTTAACGGTCGCGAACCTGGCCCGGGGCGTTTCCGCCGGATCCATCGGCCTCGTCGGGCCCCTGGACGGAACGGCCTATTTTTCAAATGTGACCGTCGCCCCAGGAAATCCTTCATCCCCGCCCTCTCCGCCGGCGTCGGAGTCCATGCCCGGCTTGATATCGGATTGGCGGATCTCGGACCCCTTTTCCCTGGCCGAGGCGGATTTCACCCGATATCCGGAAGACGTCGTTAAAAAAACTTCCTGGAAGGAAATCCCGGTCGACGAGCGGGGCCTGGCGGATGTCTCCCGGCTCTATCCCCGGAAGTATCGTCTTGGCGACGTCGTCGTCGCGAAAACCGTCCTGGCGGCCGAGGACGACTCCCTGCTTCGGGTCGGCTTCGGTTACTCGGATTTCATCACCGTTTTTCTCAACGGAAAGCCGGTGTATTTCGGCAACTCCGCCTACCAGTCGCGCGACCGGTCCTTCCTGGGGATCGTCGGATACAACGACAACCTCTTTCTACCGCTGGGCAAGGGCGAACATGAGCTCCTGGTCATGGTCGGGGAAGGGATGGGCGGCTGGGCTTTCTGCTTCCGCAAGGAAGACGAAATCCTGGCCGACCCGTCCCTGAAAAAAGACTGGACGATGAAGGGCGGCGTCGCCCTTCCCGAAGCCGTCGTCCATGACCCGGAAAAGGACGTCTTCTACGTTTCCAATTATTTCTACGAAGGCCGGGAATTCATCTCCAAAGTATCGCTTGACGGCCGGATGATCGAACGCGAATGGATCACCGGCCTCAGCATGCCCACGGGGATGGCCGTCAAGGGCGGCGTTCTCTACGTCGTCGACCGTTCCGGCCTGAAGGTCATCGACACGGCTTCGGGCCGGATCCGAGAGACGATCCCGCTGACCGGCATGCGCGTTCCGAACGACGTGGCCCTGGCCGAAAACGGCGACCTTTACCTCTCGGATCTTCCGGGCAATGCCGTCTTCCGGTATTCGGGAGGGAAGCTCGAGCGCTGGCTCGGCGGGTTGAACGGTCCCAACGCCCTGATGGTCGAAAAAGGGCGCCTCCTCGTGGGCCAGAACGGAATGCTGCTTACCGTGAATCTGGCCGATCAATCGACGTCGATCCTGGCCCGGTTCGACCCGACCTCCAGCGTCGACGGGATCGCGGCCGACGGCCGCGGCGGCTACCTGGTCTCCGATTACAACGGCAAGCTCTACCGGCTCTCCGCCGACGGAAAAAAAATCCGCATCCTCGATACGTCGAACCCGGGCGATAAGATCGCTGATTTCGCCTTCATCGCCCACGCGGGCCTTCTCGTCATCCCGACGTTCGACGGGAACAGCCTCGCGGCCTATCTCATCAAATAAGAGGACCATGATGATGAAAACAACCCCGGCGGCAGGATCGATCCCCGGAAGGAGGAAAATGACCTGGAACAGGGCCGTCCTGTTCATCATATGGGGCTTTCTCGGTTCGATCGCCGCCCGGGCCGACAGCGCGGCCGCCGCGACAGCCCAACGCAGCCGTGAACCGAAGGCGGCGATCGTCACGTTCATGTCCGCGCCCGGGCAGGAACGATCGATCGAAGCCCTCGTTCAAAGCGTCCGGAAATGGGGCGGCCCGTATCGGGATAGCCGCATCTATGTCGTTTCAACCGATTTTGAGGAATTCCCGGGACATTCTCTGAAGCTTGAGGGTGTTGAAGTCTTGCCCCTGGAGATGGACCCGGCCTTTCTCACCTATCCCCTGGCCTTCAAGGCCTTCGCCGCCGCCCAGGTCGAGACACGGGTTAAGGGAACGGTTTCGACGCTGATCTGGCTGGATCCGGGAGCGATGGTTCTCAATCCCCTCGAGCCGCTCGACCTGGCCGGCCGGCATGACGCGGCCGTCCGGCCCGTCACGTTGGCCAACACCATCGCGATGCCGCCCCAGACGCCGCCGGACGAATTTTGGAAGCCGATCTACGGAGAAACCGGGCTTGATTACACCAAGCTTCCGACAATCGAAACCGTCGTCGGAAGCACGAAAATCCAGCCCTACTATAATTGCGAATCGTTTTCATTCAATCCCGGCCTCGGGATCGCCGCGGAATGGGCCCGCCTTCTGACCGGGCGCTTGAAAGACGAGCGTTATCAAAAAGACGTCTGCACAACGCCTCTCCGGCGGCTTTTTCTCCACCAAGCGGTGTTGAGCGCCGTCCTGACCGCGAGGATCGCCCCGGACAGGATCAAGGCTCTTCCGCTGGCCGCAGGGTATCCGTTCACCCAGCATTCCCGGGTGCCGATGTCCCAAAAAGCCGCCAGCCTGAACAACGTGACCGTGGCGATTTTCGACACGACCTGGGACACGAATCCGGGATGGATGAAGATCGTCCCGATCGAAGAGCCGTTGAAATCCTGGCTGGCGGCCGCGTACACGGATTACATCGAAATCGCTCCCGGGATTTACCGGATCGAGGGAAGCTGCAACTCCTATCTCGTCGCCGGCCCGGAGGGCTCCGTCCTCATCGATCCCGCCGGGGCGGCCGCCGCCCCGGAATATTTCGAGGACCTCGCGTCCCGCTTTCCTCTGAAGGCCATCCTCCTCACCCATGCCCACCAGGATCATTCCGACGACATCGCCCGCTGGCGTCGGGGCCGGGATATCCCGGTCGTCGCCCAGCGCGAGTACAAGCGATATTTCGATTACCAGGAGGAATTGAAGGGCTTTTTCGCCCGGCGGAACGCCGTCTGGGCGGGAAAGATGCCGGCCGAAGGGAAGCCGGAACCGCCGGCCGCTCGGGACGAGCCCACCGTCTTTTTCTCAGATACGTACGATCTTCAGGCCGGCGGCCTTCGGATTCGGATGCTTCACCGGCCGGGCGAAACGCCCGATCACGCCGTCATTTGGATCCCCGAACGGAAGGCCGTCTTCGTCGGCGACAACTATTACGAATATTTCATCAACAACTCCACGTTCCGCGGAACCATGATCCGCCCGTTCAAGGGATATATCGAGGCCCTCGAAACCGCCCTGGCCTTCGCCCCCGAATTCTTCCTTCCCGGGCACGGCGCCCCTCTCCTCTCGAGGAAAGCGGTGACCGGAACAGCCGGGTCCTTCCTGGAAGCCTTGAAATACGTCTATAACGAAACACTGAAGGGCATCAACGCCGGAAAAGACCTGCCCGCCCTGATGCGAGACATTCGCCTCCCCGCCAAATACCGGATCCCCCAAGCCTACGGCAAAGTGGATTGGACGGTTCGCGGCATCTGGCAGGAATATGTCGGCTGGTTCGACGGGAATCCCTCGACGATGTACGCCTTGCCCGTCTCCGACGTCTATTCCGATCTGGTCGAACTGGCCGGTGAGGAGCGGATCCTGAAGCGGGCCCGGGTTCATCTCGAAAATGGGGAATTGCAGAAAACGCTCCACCTGACTGAGATCGTCCTTAAAGCCGAACCTTCCAATCGGCGGGCCAACGAGATCCGCCTGGCCGCGCTCGAACGTCTGGCCGCCGGGACGAACAATTATATCGAAAAAATCTGGCTGAATTACGCCATCCGCCGGTGCCGGGAGAATGCAAAATAACTCTTCTGGGCCGAGACGAAAAAATTCAGCCGCCTGATCCCTTCAGAACCGGAAAGCCGGCATCGTCCGTTCGGAGTTCCCCGGCCGGCGTCACAGCCTGTCCGGCCCTAAAACCAGCTCCATCACGACGGCGTCTTCCGTCGGATGGGTGTAGTAATCTTTCCGCCGGCCGATGGCGTTGAAGCCGAGCTTCTCGTAAAGCAACCGGGCCGGCCCATTTCCGGCCCGGACCTCGAGCAGGACTGCGCGAATGTTCCGCTTTCTCAGCTCGGCGAAGATGCCCCGAAGCATGTCCTCGGCGATCCGGCGGCGGCGGTAGTCCGGATGAACGGCGATGTTGTTGACCTGGACCTCATCGTGGATGACCCAGTAGATGCAATAACCCACGATTCCACCCGTCCCCTCATCGACCGCGACCAAGGGGAACGATAGGCCGGTATTCTGGATCTCCCCCTCGAACGTCGAGAGCGGCCAGGGATTTGAGAACGCGCGGCGCTCGATCCCCAAGACCTCGGGGAGGTCGTCCCTGATCATCCGCCTCAAGCGGATGCCGCTGTTTTTTTCCGCCTCCGCCATCAACGGCCTTCTTCAGCCTGGGACCGGCGAAGGTAGAGCGGTTCGAGGGCGTCCGGCCCGACGCCTTCGCCGGCGGCCAGCGCTTCAACGCCCAGAAGCCCGACTTCGGCGGCGATAAACGGCGTGCGGGGGGAGAGAATCGCCCGGGCCTTGCCGGCCGCGGTCAATGCCGCGAAGATGAGGGGATACCCGCCTCCAATGAAGAGGATCTTGCGCCCTTTGGGAAGCAGGGCGACGAACCGGGCCGGGGCATAGGCTCCCTCGGCAACGACTGATTTCATCTTCGGCCCTTCGAACGAGTACAGGGCGGCATAGACCTCGCCCTTCTTGGCGTCGTGGGCCGGGCAGACCAGCGGGACTCCGTCGTTCCGCAGCTTCCAGGCCATCGCCCGGAGCGAGGAAACGGGAACGATCGGTTTCCCCGAGGCGAAGGCCAGGGCCTGGATCATTCCCAGGCCGATCCGGATGCCCGTGAACGACCCGGGCCCGGGAGTGACGGCGAATCCATCCAGCTCGGCCGCCGTCCAACGGAGGGATTTGAGAAGAACGTCGATCGATGACGGAAGCCGCGACGAATGGGTTCCGAAGGAATCGACGCCGATTTCCGCCCGAACCCGGCCGTCCTCGATCAAGGCCGCCGAGCCGCTTCCCGTCGTGGTATCGACCGCAAGCAGGCGCATCGGAGGGTCAATCCCGCTTCAAGCGGAAGAGGCTTCCGGCTTCGAGGATCTCCCTCTGGACGCCGCTCAGCGGTTCGACGTTCAACGATTCGTTCCGGGTCAGGTTCCTTCCCCGGCCGGTTTGAAGGTCGATTTCGATTTCGTCGCCCGAGAGGAGCCGTCCCTCAGCCGCGGCCCGGTCCAGGCCTTCGGCCCGAAGCACCGGGAATCCGGTATTGACGGCGTTTCGGAAATAAATGGCCGAATAGGACGGGGCGATGATCGCCGTGATCCCCAGGGCGACGAAGCAGTCCACGGCCTGCTGGCGGGAAGAACCCGCGCCGAAATTGCGTCCGGCGACCAGGATGTCGCCGGGCCTGGCTTTTTTCGGAAAATCCTTCCAGCCTTCGAGGTTCCCCAGGGCATGGGGACCCATCTGAGAGATCTCGGTGATGTGGAGATGGGCGTTGTGGAAGATCTGGTCGGTATCGATGTCTTCGATCAGCCGGCCTGAGGAATCGGAAAGCACCCAGACGCGGCCGCGAAGGGTGGTGGCGCGCATATCAGACCTCCCCCGCCGAAATGATCTCGCCGGCGATGCAGGATGCGGCCACGGTCTCGGGCGAAGCCAGGTAGACCGGCCCTTTGCCCTGTTTTCCCGGGAAATTCCGGTTTCCGGTGCTGACCTCGACCTCGCCTTTTCCGGTCAGGCCGGCGTGTCCTTCGGCGCAGCCGCCGCAGCCGGGATTGAGGAC
>JAFGEN010000241.1 GCA_016931595.1 Candidatus Aminicenantota bacterium
GTATCCCAATCCCGGAGACAAGGCATCGCCGTAGTAGGAATAAGTCGCGGCCATATCCAGGAGATCGTTGGGATAGTCGACTTTAAAGCCGTAGCCGTATTTTTTTCCTTCCGAAAGCTCATTCCAGTTATACACGGCCCAGCCGGCCAGGACGAAATTCCGGTCGCCCAGGAATTGGGACGTCTGAAAGGTCCAATCCAGGCCGGCCAGGGAATTGGACGTGCCGTCCGGGCAGCCCTGGGTGAAGATCAAGCCGATTTTGCTCTCGGCCAGGACGTTTTGAGAAATGCGGGCGGCCAGAAAATTCCTCCCCGGGATTCCCTCGACGTCGCGGGTGAGAACGTCGAGAAAGGCGATATTGGTCCCCCCGAGCTTGCCGTAGACCTTGGCTCCCAGGGCGACGGGGATGACCTCCTCCTCGCAGATGCCGATCGTTCGACTGAAAAAAGGCAAAAATCCGATGTCCCGGAATCCGGACGGCGAGCCGAACGAGAAGTATTCGGAACCCTGAAGGAAGAATGCCCGTTTTTCCGGAAAGAACATATCGAAGCGGGTCAGGTTGATCCGCCGGTCGTCGACTTCCGTTTCGGCGAAATCCGTGTTGACGCTGACGGCGCCGACGAAATTCGGGGTGAAATTTTTAAAAAGGTCGATTCCGCCGTCCAGGCTCCAGTCCGTAGTTTCCGCGCCGGCATGATCCCTGTAACCGACGAACGCTCCATACGGCCGGATGGTCAGGCCAAGGCCCTGGGCGATATCTAGAATCCCTTCGAGAGGAGCCGCCTCGGCCGGGTTCGTAAAGAAGGCATCCTGGCGGATGCCGGCCAGACGGATGGTCTCCTGCTTGCGGGGGATGTAACGCTCGACGTTGATCCCCCAGGTCGAGAGCCCCGGTTTGAACGACAGGGTTTTAAAGGGGATCGCCATTTCGCATGACCACCCCCGCTCGTCGATCCGGGCTTTGGCCTCCCAAATGCCGTCCCAGTTCAGGCTCGCCCGTTCTCCCGAGGCCAGGCCTTCGGACCTTCCGCCACGGGCATTGATCGTGAACAGGTAGGCGTTGCGCATATCCTGGAATGGATCGAGGATGACCTTGACCACATCGTCGCTCGCTCCCCGGAAAAAATCACTGACGTCGTGGGCCATGGAATTGGCCGAGATGCGGGCCGGGTCGGAGTCATCGCAGCGGACGGCCAGGTAAAGAAAGCTTCCGTCAAAGGCCACCCGCAGCTCGGTCCGCTCGGAGGGAGCGGCGCCCGATGTGGGGAAGACTTGGAGGAAGCCGCTGAAAGGCTCGCTCTCCCGCCAAATGGTTTCATCGAGCCGTCCGTCCACAACCGGCGGGGCTTCTGCTCGGACGGCTTTCTGGGTGGGGCCGCCGGCCGATAATGGCGAAACGAGAATCAGGCATAAAATGACGAGAAGATTATGATGGCGCAAGCGCAACGTCCTTGTATGAAAGGAAGAGTATAGCCGGACTGAACGGGGGAATCAACCGGTTCCGTCCGAAAACACCCTCAGCGTCCGGCCAGGCGGTATCTCAGGACGACCGGCTCGTGCAGATGACCGGAGTCGTTCAGCCCGCTCCGGAGAAAGACATCCAGGCATGTGGCGGCCAGGCAATACAGGTCGTCGCCGTCCAAGGCGGCCGTAGTCGGGATGTGGAACATCGGATTCCCCCGATCGATCACCGTCTTGCCCCGGATTTCCCATCCGTCCGGGCTCAGGTCGAACCGGGCGATATGAATCTCCTGTTCGGCCGCCACGCCGTTGACGACGGCGGCCAGCCCGCCGCGGTGATAGAGAAGCCCGTCGATTCCGGAATCGGGGACGGCGGAGGGATTGGCGGCCGGCCGCATGGCCTTGGATGCCGCTTCCACGACCGTGATGTGCTTCAAAGCGGCGACGTATAACAGCCGGCCGTCGGGCGAAGCCGCGATTCCGTTGGCCGAAGTCAGGAGATCCTTCGACTCGAGAAAGAGCTCGACCCGGGAGAGGTCGGCGGGGACGAAATAAAGGCGGTGGCCCTCCGTGTCGGTGAGATAGGCCGACCCGTCGGGCAGTAACGCCAGGTCGTTCAGCAGCCGGCGCTCCCGGCCATCCAGGACATGCTTTTGGAGGAGGGCTCCCGAATCGGCCTGGAACACATGAACGGCCGAAACGTGCCGCTCACCGATGTCTTTATTGGATAAAACCCAGAGGCGCCGCCGGACCTCGTCGACCTTCAGGCCGAGGCTCTCCATCACCCCGTCCCGTCCGGAGGGGATGAAATCCCGGGCCTTTCCCGACGGCTCGACAACGACGACTTTTTCCTTGGCGATGCTGCTCAGGAAAAAGCGTCCGGTCCGGGCGTCGAGGGCGATTCCTTCCGGGATGAGCTCCTTATCCGGCAGGCGGAAGGCGACCGTGGCCGGAATAAAATCCGCCGCCCCCGAGACCGCGATAAACGCGGCCAATCCCAGGACCGGCCCCAACCGCCGGACGGAACGCATCGGCCGGAGCCCTGGGCGCAGGCTCAATCCAGCCCGCGCTTCTTGAGCAGGGGCTCGATCTTCGGTTCCCGGCCGCGAAAATCGACGAACATCTGCATGTAGTCGGCCGTGCCGTTGCGGGCCAGGACGCTTTTGCGGAACCGGTCGGCGGTGGCCTTATCGAACAGGCTCGTTTCCTCGAAGGCGCCGAAGGCATCGCTGTCCAGAACGCCCGACCAGATATAGCCGTAGTAGCCGGCCGAATACCCGCCGATGATGTGGGTGAAATGGGTGCTCCGGTAACGGCTGGTGATCTCAGGGATCAGGCCGATCGAATCGAAATAGTTTTTCTCGAAGGCGTTGATATCCAGGTCCCGGGGCTCTGTCAGCGTGTGGTATTTCATATCCAGGAGCGAAGCGGCAATATATTCGACGTTGTCGAAACCCTGGTTGAACAGGCCGCTGTTTTCGATCTTCTCGATCAGGGCGTCGGGAATGACCTCGCCGGTCTGGAAATGCTTGGCGTAATGCTTGATGACCGTCGGGTGGACGGCCCAGTGTTCCATGATCTGGGACGGAAGCTCGGAGAAGTCAGGCGACCGGAACGTGGTCCCGGTGGTGATGTCGGAACACAGGTTGTCCAGGGCGTGGCCGAATTCATGGAACAGCGTCCCCACTTCCTCCAGGGTGATCATGGCCGGGTTTCCGCCCGAGGGCACGGAGAAGTTCATAACCATGGTCACGACCGGGTCGATCTCCCGACCGAAGAGCCGGCTCTGGCTGCGGTAGGTTCCGCACCAGGCCCCGCCGTTCTTGCTCGCCCGGGGGTGGAAGTCGAGGTACAGGACGCCGCAATGCGAGCCGTCGGCCTCCTTGACCTCGAAGGCCTGGGCGTCAGGATGGGGCAGCGGCACGTTCGAGAGCGGTTCGAAGGTCAGGCCGTAGAGCTGATTGGCCGTCCAGAAAGCTCCGTCGCGGACGTTGTTCAAGACGAAATAGGGCTTGAGCTCCGCGTCGTCGAGGTCGTACTTGGCCTTGCGGAGCTTTTCAGCGTAGTACCACCAGTCCCAGGGGGCCA
>JAFGEN010000242.1 GCA_016931595.1 Candidatus Aminicenantota bacterium
ATATCCGTGTATAATGAGGCGGTTTTATTTTTTTCACCGGAGGAGGGACAGTATGAACAGTTCCCGGTGGCGGGTTGCGGCGGTTGTCGGGTTGGGATTGGTCCTTGCGGCGGCGACGCCGTTATCGGCGCAATGGGAGGTCCAGGCGGACGTCATGTCCAGGTACATCTGGCGCGGGTTCGACCTTTATCCCAACAACCACCCCGCTTTTCAACCGTCCTTGACCTATTCGGCCGGAGAGTCCGGGTTTTCCTTCAACTTCTGGGCGAGCTTCGCCCTCGCCGAGCGGTCCATCTATCAGGAATTCGACGAAATCGACATCACCCTGGATTACGCCTTTTCACCCGCCGAGGGGATCGACATGTCCGTGGGCTTCATCCAGTACGGCTACTATTTCATGAAGGATTTCGACTTCAAGGACAGCACCACCCAGGAAATCTATATCTCGGCCGGGCTGCCCGACGTCTTCCTGGCCCCCGCCCTGACGGCGTATTACGACTTCAACCTGGGCTCGGGGTTGTACCTCCTCCTGGAAGGCTCCCACTCCATCGCCCTCTCGGAAAGCGTCGGCCTGGACATATCCGCCGGACTGGGGTACAACAGCCGGCAATTCATCGAGGAAAGCGGGTTTTCCGACCTGACTATCGGGGCTTCGCTGCCGGTCAAGCTCGGCGGCTGGACGATCGCGCCCCGCGTCTGCTACACCTTCGTCTTCCTCGAAGCGGTCAACGACGAAAACGAATTCTGGTTCGGGATTTCGCTCTACCGTTAAAATTTCACTTCTTCGAACTTGGCCTTGGCCTTCAGGCCGCTGATGAATTCGTCGTAGACTCCGGCTTTCCTGGACTGCTTCAACTGGTCCTCGAGGGACGCCTTGACCGTCTCGAAGGGCTCGGTTTCCCTGGCCCGACTTTCGATTTTCAGGATATGGAGGCCGTACCTGGTCTGGACGATGTCGCTGATCTCGCCGACCGGAACGGTGAAGGCGGCGTCCTCGAATTCCTTGACCATTTGCCCCTTGGGGAAATTCTCGTAAAGGCCGCCGCTTTCTTTCGAGCCGGTGTCCTCGGTATATTCCTTGGCTAAGGCGGCGAAATCCTCGCCCTTTTTCGCCCGGGCCAGAATGTCTTCCATTTTTTTGCGGATGGCCGGGATCTCTTCAGCCGGCTTGTCCTGGGTCATGAGGAGGATATGGCGGACCGATGCCGTCTTGTCCGCGGCGTAGGCCTTCTGGAGATCCTCTTCGCTGATTTGGACGGCGCCGAAGACCTTGGCGTCGAGAAACGCCTGGATCTGGTGGTCCTCGCCGATCGTTTTCTTGACGAAGGCGACGTCCACGTTGTTGGCCTTCAGCATGTTCAGGAAGGCTTCCTCGCCTCCGGCCTGGGCGTACTGGTCGGCCAGGGCTTTATCCACATCCTCGACTTTAGCCGTGATCTTGGCCGACACGGCCTCGGCCAGAAGGAGCTTGCGCTCTCCGATCTGGACGGCGGTCTGGGAAACGGCCCTCTTCAAGGTCTCCACGTCCCGGTCCTTGAGAGAGGCGGCGGCGTTGCCCATGGTGTTCTGGATGACCTCCACCACGTCGCCGGCCGTGACCGTGAAGGCTTCGGTATTGATGAGGACGGCGTTTTTGTCCGGGTCGAAAATCGGGACGACGGTCGCAAGCTCTTTGGCCAGGTTGTAGGCCGGGGTATCCGCCGCAAGTCGTGTCCCTTCGGTCTTTTTAGGGGAACAGGCGGACGCCGCCAGAACCGCCAGGGTGAGGGCGCCGACGAGGTATTTTTTCATGATGTCTCCTTGAAACAGAAAAGCAAGTAGACCATATTCCAAGCCGTTTGCCAAGAGCGAGGATTCATTCATAAAAAATGGATATCAGACCACCAAGAGATTGGCTTACGCAACCCGTTTCTTATGAGGGATCCTGTGCTATAATCTTGCGGCCATGCTGACCCTGAAAGAGACCCTTCGAGCCGTTCTCTACGAACGGCTGAACACCATTTACCCGGTCGCCCCCGAGGACATCGATTTTCTCTATCCTCCCCAGGCGAAATTCGGCGATCTGGCCCTGTCGCTTCCGATGCCCCTGGCCAAAAAGCTCCGGGAGAATCCCCGAGCGATCGCAAAGAAGATGGCCGGGGAAATCGGCGCTCTCCCCGGCGTCGTCCGGACCGAGGTCGCGGGCGCCGGATTCATCAACCTGTTTTTGGACAGGGACTCCTTTTTCCGCGAACGGCTGGCCTCCGCCGGCCGGAGCGCCCTCCGTCCGGAAGAGCGGAAAATTATCGTCGAACACACCAATATCAACCCGAATAAAGCCGCCCACATCGGCCATCTCCGGAACGCCTGCCTGGGAGACACGCTGGTCCGCTGCCTTCGGGCCAAGGGGGAGACCGTCGAGGTCCAGAATTATCTGGACGACACGGGCGTCCAGGTCGTCGACGTCGTCTTCGGACTGATGGAGCTTCAGGGAAAGAACATCGCCGACCTGGACGGGATCGAACGGTTCGATTACTACTGCTGGGATCTCTACGCCCGGACGGCGGCCTACCTCGAGTCCCACCCCGAAAGCCGGGGTCGCAAGGCCGAGATCCTCAAGGGCATCGAGCACGGCCGGGAACCGGAAAGCGGGATGGCCTTCGCCGTATCCCGCCGGATCGCCCGAGCCCACCTTCGGACCATGGAACGGATCGGGGCGGCCTATGACGTCTTTCCCTGCGAGTCGAGCATCCTCGGCCTCAAGTTCTGGGAACGGGCCTTCGCCCTTCTCAAGGAGCGCCGGGCGATCCACCGGGCTGAAGACGGCCCCAACGCCGGCTGCTGGGTGATGAAAGTCGAAGACGAGGACGACCGGGAGAAGATCATCGTCAGGAGCGACGGGACGGTCACATACGTCGGCAAGGACATCGCCTATCAGCTCTGGAAATTCGGCCTCCTCGGGCGGGATTTCTACTACGAGCCGTTCGCCGAGACGGACGGCCGGACCCTCTGGATCTCGACCGCCGTCCCCAACGACCGGACGGTCGGATTCGGAGGCGGCAGCCGGGTCTACAACGTCATCGACGCCCGCCAGGCCTATCTCCAGAAGGTCGTCGTCCAGGGCCTCAGGGCTCTGCAATACGAGGCCGAAGCCCGAAAATCCGTTCACTTTTCCTACGAGATGGTCGCCCTCTCGCTTCGAAGCCTCAAATACCTCGGGATCGAAGCCACGGCCGAGGAATCCGCCAAAGGCTTCGTCGAAGTGTCGGGCCGGAAAGGGCTGGGGGTCAAGGCCGACGACCTCCTCGACCTCCTCGAGCGGAAAGCAGGGGCCGAGGTCGACAAGCGCAATCCCGACATGCCGGAGGCGGACCGGCGGAAAACGGCCGCGGCGATCGCCCGTGGAGCCCTCCGCTATTTCATGCTGAAGTATGCCCTCAATTCCCTGATCGTCTTCGACGTGGATGACGCCTTGAGTTTCGAGGGCGAAACCGGGCCCTACCTCATGTACACGTCCGTCCGCCTCAACAGCATCTTCCGCAAGCTTTCCGAGCGGGAAGGCCGGGACGCGGCCGCTCCGGCGGCCAAGGCGGCCGCCGAAGGCAAGGCCCTGGAGTCCGTCTCCGAAGCCGAGCGCGACGAGCTCTGGGATCTGATCTCCACGGCAGCCAAGCTCGAGGAGGAAGTACTCCATTCCATCGCCTCCCTCGAGTTCTCCCGCCTGGCCAAGTTCGCCTTTCTCCTTTCCCAGAAAACCAACGCCTATTACCACCGCCGCCCGGTCCTGGCGGAGGAAAACGAGGACATCAAAAACGCAAGAATCAGCGTCCTTTTTTACGTTCGCGACGGCCTTAAGAAAGCCCTCGATCTCATGGGGCTCGATATCCCCGAGCGAATGTAAGCAGGGTAACCGGCCTTCGACGTTGACTCTCGAAGCCGCCGTTGCTATAGTTTCGGTCTTATGATCCGGCCGCGCGTCCGCACCCTTCTTTTGGTCGAGGACGAGGTCATCGTCGCCCGCATCGAGGCCAGGCAGTTGACCGACCGGGGGTATAAGGTCGTCGTCGTCCATTCCGGGGAAGAAGCCCTCGAAATCGTTCGGGATCAGGCCGGGGAGATCGACCTTATCCTGATGGACATCGACCTCGGCCCGGGCCTGGATGGAACAGAAACAGCCCGGGAAATTCTCAAGAGGCACGATATCCCGATCATCTTTCTCTCCTCGCACACGGAGAAAGAATACGTCGATAAGACCAAAGAAATCGGCTCGTACGGGTATGTCATCAAGGATTCCGGAATCACCGTTCTCCAGGCCTCCGTCGATATGGCCTTCCGGCTGCACCAGGCTCACCGGGAAACGCGGAAAGCGGAAGAACGCCTCCGCGCGGCCGAGCTCTTCAATTTCACCCTCTTCCAATACAACCCGATCCAGACCGTCATCGTCGACCGGGAAGGACGGGTGGTGAAGTCCAACCTGGCCAAGATGAACTCGGGGGACCGCCTCCCAAACATCGGCGATTTGATTTACAGGGACTATGCCGGCAAACACACGATCGACATGCGGGCCGAACTGGAGGCCTGCCTCGTCTCCGGAAAGCCCGCCCGGTTCCCCTCCCTCCCCTACGGTGAAAAAATCCTCGACGTCTCCATCGCCCCGTTCACCGAGGGGGCGATCATCGCCTCCCTGGACGTTACCGGGTTGGCCCGAGCCCAGGAGCAAATCCGCCTGAGCGAACAGCGGCTGACCCTGGCCCAGCACGCGGCGGGCGCCGGCGTCTGGAACTGGGACTGGGCTGGAAACCGCCTGGTCATGTCACCCGAGCTTTACGCCCTTCTCGGGCGGAGCCCGGAGACCGACGAAGACGCGGTTACGGCCTGGACCAAGGCGGTCCACCCCGAGGACAGGAAAGCCTTGGCCCGGTGCTTCGACCACGCCGTCCGGAACAAGATCCCGGTCGACTGCGAGTACCGGATCATCCGGCCCGACGGCCGGACCCGCTGGATGAAGGCGATGGGCAGCGCCGCCTTCGACGAGTCGGGCCGGGCGACCCGCCTGGACGGCATCAGCCTCGACATCACCGAGTTTAAATTCCGGGAAAACCTTAAAACGGCGGTCTACCAGATTTCAGAGGTCGCCCTTCAGGCCGAGACGATCGAGGACATTTTCCGGTCCTTGCATCAGGTCGTCAACACCTTGATGTCGGCCGAAAACTTCTACATCGCCCTCTACGACCCGGAAAAAAAGCTCATCAGTTTTCCTTATTTCGTCGACGAATACGACGAGCCGCCGCAGCCGCAGCCCGTCGGCCGCGGTTTGACCGAATACGTCTTGTTCCGGGGAGAGCCTCTCCACCTCAACGCCCAGCAGAGCGACGCGCTCGAGCGGGCGGGGGAGATCGTCCTGCTCGGGGCTCCCTCGGCCGACTGGCTGGGCGTTCCGCTGAAGATCCGGGGCCAGACGATCGGGGTCATGGCGGTCCAGACCTATGTCGCCGGGGCCTTCTTCGAGGACGAGGACCAGGACATGCTGATGTTCGTTTCCGGGCAGGCCGCAGCGGCCATCGAACGGAAGCGGGGGGAACAAGCCCTCCAAAAGATCGTCAAGCAGAAGGAAGTCCTGATGCGGGAGCTTCAGCATCGGACCAAGAACAGCCTGGCTCTCGTCTCCAGTCTTCTCGGCCTGGAGAAGGAGAACCTGACCGACCCCCGGGCCCGGGACATTTTCTCCAAAACACGCTCGAGGATCGGCTCGATCGCCTCGATGTACGAACGGCTGAGCGATTCCGTCGATTACGGCAATATTCCGCTTCACCTCTACGTCCGGGAGATCGCCGAAAACGTGTTTCGGTCGTTCGCCCCGGAAACCGGCCGGATCAAGCTGAAGACAAAGCTCGAGGAAATGACTCTCGACCCGAAGCAAGCCGTCTCCGTCGGCCTGATTCTCAACGAACTGTTGATGAATTCCCTCAAATACGGCTTCTCCGCCGACAGCACCGGGCAGATCTCGATCGAGCTGAAAAACGCCTCCGGCCGGATTGTCCTCATCGTCGAGGACGACGGAGTCGGATTCCCCAACGATTTCAACATCAAAAACGCCGCCGGCACCGGACTGGGCATCGTCCGGATCCTGACCGAACAGCTCGACGGCGAGGTCCATTTCCGTCCCGGACCCGGCTCCCGGGTGGAACTGAGCTTCGGCGCGTGAACCGCGCTGAAAATCCCAAGTCGGACCCGGGCAATCTCTTCCCCGGGAGAATTCTGCGATGGTATGCGTCCCGGAAACGCGACCTGCCATGGCGGCGGACGAAGGACCCTTACCGAGTCTGGATTTCCGAAATCATGCTCCAGCAGACCACGGTCGGGGTCGTCATCCCTCGTTACCACGAATGGCTGGCCGCCTACCCCGACCTCGACTCGCTGGCAAAGGCTCCCCTCCGCAAGGTCCTGAAGTCCTGGGAAGGGTTGGGATATTATCAGCGCGCCCGGAACTTGCATCGGGCCGCCGGCCTCATCGTTCGAGACTGCGGCGGCCGCTTTCCCCGGGACACGGAAGGCCTGGCCGGGCTGCCTGGATTCGGATCTTATACGGCCTCGGCCGTGGCCAGCATCTGCTTCAGCCGGCCGGTCCCCGTCGTCGAGGCCAACGTCCGCCGGGTCATGATGAGGATGCTCGGGATCCAAGGCCGGGGCGGACCGGCGGTCGACGCCCGCATCCGCCGGTTTCTGGAGGGGGCCATATCCCGGCGGTCTCCGGGCAATTTCAACCAGGCGATGATGGAATGGGGGGCGCTGGTCTGCCGTCCGAAAAATCCCTTCTGTCTCCGCTGTCCCGGCCGGGCGCTCTGCCGGGCTTACGCCCGCGGAGAACAGGAGGTCATCCCGGCGCCGAAAACACTCCGGGCCGAACGCCTCCAGGCGGTCGTCGCAGTGCTTCGGAACGGCGGCCGCGTTCTCATTCAGAAACGGCCGGAGAAAGGTCTTCTGGCGGGACTTTGGGAATTTCCCGGAGGGAAGGTCGAGCCCGGGGAAACGCTCCGAACAGCCCTCGCCCGGGAGTTGAAAGAAGAGCTCGGCCTGGGCCTCGCTTCGGTCCGGCCGTTCGCCACCGTCCGACACGCCTATACCCGTTATCTTGTCACCCTGCACGCATTCGAAGCCAAACCGGCCGGCGGCCTGAACGCCGTCCGGCCCGGAAACCGCCCCGTCCGCTGGGTCGCGGTCAAGTCGCTGGACCGCTATCCCTTCCCCTCGGGCAGCCTGCAGATCGTCCGCCTCCTCCAGTCCGAATAATCCCCCGATTTTCCGGGACCAAAATCCGCCTATCGCCGTGGATCTTTCGCTAAACAGGATTTTGCACCGGTTTAGTCAGCCGATATTCAGCCGGAAGGAACATCGTACGGTTTCGATTTTCCGAACAAACCCACGGTTAACCGGGCCCGCCGGCCGATAATAAAAAGCGAGCGTTAAT
>JAFGEN010000243.1 GCA_016931595.1 Candidatus Aminicenantota bacterium
GGCGAGCTTTTTCTCCGGCACGGCCTCGATCGCCTCGACCGAAAGCGGGCCCTTCTGATAGAGCCCATCCCACGGGCCGGTCAGGTCGGCCAGGACAAGATCCGACCGCTCCGAAATGATTTCCGGCACGATGCGCACATATTCGCCGTTAGCGGGACAATCCTTGCCGCCGATGTTCAGGCCTTTCGCCGATCGTTTCCAAACCCACTTGCGGGCGATCATGGGTTCGGGGAACGAACCGACGAAAACGGCCCCCCTGAGGTTCGGGAATTTGCCGCGGAAGGCTTTGAGCAGCCGGCGGAAAGCGATCACGGTCCGCCCATCCTGGTGGACGATGCCGTTATAGACTTTTGCCCTGACAAGATGATTGGGGAATCCGTCCGCGGCCAGGTCCTTTTGGAATCGGTCCAGACGGTCGAGAAAATCCTGCGCCGCGCCGGAGCGTCCCGCTATTCGTCCCGACGGAAGGTCCAGCAGCCGCGGTTCGACGAAGACCACGACCAGATCGGCATTCGGATCACAAGAAGCCGGCGCGCGGTCGATCATCGAGAGCTCATCGATCTCGAAGATCCCGTCGCCGTCGACATCCAACCGGCTGTGATTTTTCAGGATGGCTTCCGTGGGATCGGCCGGCGCTCCGCCGGTCTTTCCCGGCCGTACGCTCCGGCCCTGCCATCCCGACGCTCCGACCGTCATCCAGGCGGCCAAAAGGACTCCGAAAACGATTTTACGTGACATGGGTTCCTCCTTTTGTCTTCCGCTCTATAAAGCGCTTGAACGCGCGGCTTTTTCCCGCCGCCCGGGATCATTATTCGACCAGCATGAACCGGGCGTGAAGGACCTCCCGGGTCGTCCGGGGAGCGTAGAACTTGACCCGGTACGTTTTCCCCGGCCGGGCCTCGTGATCTCGATGCTGGTGCAGCCGGTTCCACTTGAACGAACGCCCCTCTTCCGATTCGAGAAGGGGCCCCTGGCGATAGGTGATCCGTCCGCTCCGGTAATAGGCCTCCCAGCCGTCATCGGTCTTGATGTCGATTCGAAAGTGGGAATTCGTCAAGTCGGCCGGACCGGGCGTCGTTTTGGAGACTTCGAACTGCACATCCTCCCCCGGACCGAATTGGGTTTTCTTGAGCCGCAGGATCAGGCCGCCGAAAACCGCTTCGTCTTTGGGCCGGTCCTTGGGAGCGGGGGATGATGGCGGCGCCTTTGCGGCGGGAACATCGCCGGCCGGATCGGGATCCTCCCCGAACCAGGCCACGGCATATTGGCCCTCGACGGCCACGCCCAGAGACTTCCAGAAACATCCTTCCCAGATGCTCCGTTCCATGATGACGTCCAGGTGAGCGGGGCTCGACAGCCAGCCGTTCATCGCGCCGGACGGCGTCACCGGCATTCCACCCCCGTGGGCGATCTCGTAACCGTTATCGTCGTAGACCCCCGTGATTTCGCGGGGCTTGTTCCACATCAGGGAGCTGTAGTGATGGTCGGCCGTATAGCAGACGGGCGTCCAGGCGCCGTTGGCCGACCAACTGTGGAGATTGCAGGCCTGGCTCCGGGCATCCGCGCCCGTGTCCGGACGATTGGCATTGAGGTCGGCCACATGGAGCCTTGCCGTCTTGGTCAGCGAGACCGTCACGGGAACGGCCGGCAGTCCGGCTTCAACCCGGGCGGCGTTGATCAGGGCAGCCAGGTCGCATTCGGCCGCGCTCAGCGGCCCCTCGCCCGGCTGCTGTCCGGCCGGGCTCCCGAAAACGAGGAGCGCCGCGGCCAGCAAGCTCCAAACTCTCATTTTCCCCAGACCTCGACGTCGGCCCGGTCCAACCCCGAGCCGAGGCTCCGGTAGGCGAAATCGATCCGCCTGATCACGCGCTTACGGCCGGGAAGGTCGATCGTCCGGCTGCGCGTATCCCGGCCGAAGACGAGGCGGCTCGGAGGCGGGTAGATTTCCCCGTTGGAGAAAACGACCTTGAGGTCGTACATCTCCAGGGCGCGGTCGCGGACGACGATCATCAAGCGGCTGAAAGCGCCCTTGGCGGCGGTCACGGTCAGGGCGTCGTGATCGGCCGAAAAGTTGACCTGGCGCCGTCCGAGCAGCTCCCAACCCCGGGTGTCGAGTACGCCGGAAGCGGGGGCCGGATTCGAGGCGCAGGAAGCGAAGGCGGCCGCGGCCAGGAAAGCCAGAGAGAGGATGCGAATCCAAGTTTTCATCTAATTCTCCTTTCGGGATGACTGATGTTCCGCGGTCAATCCCCGGAGGGGATGATCCGAAAGACGACGGTGAAGGGTTTCTCCCTGACCCCGGGCGCAAAGAACCTGATCCTCCAGGCTCCGGGCTGGGCCTTGTGCGTCTCCTCATTATCGCGCTGCTCCCAACGCCAGGTCCGGGCTTCGCCCTGGCTGAGCTTCAGGTCCGGGAAGGGGTTGACCTTGCTGGTGAAAAATTCCACACCGAGGCCGACCTCCTTCTTCTCGATGAGGTAGTAGCAGCCGGAAAGGTCGACCGTCTGGGTTCGAGTGCTCGAGAATCTGAAGACGACCGGTTCGCCCGATCGCCACTCCTCCTTCGGCATGGACAGCCGAACCTCTCCCCCTCCCGAGACGATCACGGGATCCTCTTCAGGACCGGACGGATCGGGATGGTCGGTAGAAACGACGGGGAGCGGGGGCATCACGGTCTCTCCCGACTCTTTGACGGCATACCAGCCGTAAATGACCCCGCCGAACCTGGTCGTTCCGGCCATGGCCGCCCGGCTCTGGGTGAAAAGACAGCCCTCGAAGACCTGGTCGTCGGCCTTGCCCGACGTGCCCTGGAGGTCGATGCTCAAGGAAACCTTTTGGGAATCGACTTTGCCCGTCACGGAGCGAACCATGCCGTCGGCGCCCCGGTACTCTCCGCGAAGCTCGTCGGCAATGCCGCTCGCTTTCAGAACGAGCTTACCCTGCCAGCCGTCATGGTTCATGGCCCAAGTTCCATAGTAATCCGCCTTCGGAATCTGGACGTCGGCGAAGGCGGATGCGGCGAGTAAAATTCCGAAAGCCAGGACGGCGGCCGCGGCCGGATTTTTTTTGCAACGTGTCAGGCGCATGGATCGATCTCCTCCTTGTTGATCTGCGGCGGGATGCCCGCCATCTTGTTAAGCGTTCGGCCGCCCGGATTTTTCCCGCTTAAAGCAAGAAATCCCGCCCCGTCCGGCGGATTGAAACCGCCCCGGCGTTTCCATATAATCGGCGCCATGGCGTCCGGCGAGGCCGAATTCGAAGCCCTGGTCGAGGAAATGACCTCCGTCATTCGGGCCACTCTCGGCCGCCATTTCGGCGACCTAAGCCCGGAAGACCGGGAAGATATCGAGCAGGAGGTCCGTATCAAACTCTGGGATTACCAAACCCGCGGGATAAAATCGGCCCAAGATTCGCTTTATGTCCGGAGGATGGTGATGTCGACAGCCATCGATGCGATCCGGGCGAGGAGGAGGAAGACTCCTTCCGGCCCCTCTGTTCCGGCTTGGAGGCCGGAGCGCGAGCCTCCCATCCCCGCCCCGGCCAGGGATACGCCCCAGGGACAGATGGAGGGGCTCGAATTGCGGCGGACGATCGCCCGGGCGATCGAGCGGCTGGACCCGAACCGCCGCCGCGTCGTCAAGCTTCACCTCGCCGGCTTGTCCCTCGGCGAAACGGCCCGGTTTTTGACCTGGTCCGAGCCAAAGGTCCGCCATCTTCTTTACCGTGGCCTGGAGAATCTCAGAACCGACTTGAGGAGGGAAGGCTTGGGTGGAGACGCGGAGCGGCGGGAAACCGCCCGGATTTCCGTCCAGGAATGAGAACCTCACATGAACCTTCAAGACGATAAAATACGGAATATCCTCCGGGGAAGATCTTCGCCCGGATCCTGCCCGTCATCGGAAATCCTTGCGGCGGCCATGTTGGGAAAGATCAAGCGCCCCCTCCGGGACGAATTGATCGACCATCTCCTCGTCTGTGAAGAATGCGCAAGGGAAGTCCGCCTCCTGGCCGATCTCGATTCCCGCCTCGACCTGCTTCTCACCCGGAAAGCTTCGGAGAGGGCGAAGGCGCGCGGGTTCCGCCTGCCCCGCTTGCGGCCCGTTTGGGCGTCGGCCCTGCTCCTGATTCCGGCCGCGGCCGCCGCTTGGTTTTTCCTTCTTCGTTCAGGATCGCTTCCAGAAGGAGATACCCTCAGGGGAGAAGATGCTTCCGCCGTCGTCTTCCTGGCCCCCGGAAACACTCTTCCTCCCGTGCCCGCTCCCGCTGAATTCCGATGGTCGCCCGTTCCCGGAGCGGCGCTCTATTCCTTTGAAATCCTCACGGCCGAGTTGGATATCCTCTTCTCCGCCGGATCCGAACCCGGTATAACCCGGACTCTTCCCCTCGAGATCAGGGGCCGGCTGATCAAAGAAGAGTTCTATTTCGCCAAGGTGAAAGCCCTCGACTCGTCCGGAAAAACCGTCGCCGAGGGCATGCTGAAATTCCGCCCGGAGTGAGAGAAGGAAGGAAGGAGGGA
>JAFGEN010000244.1 GCA_016931595.1 Candidatus Aminicenantota bacterium
GGACATCTCAATCGACCTGCCCGACAAGAACGTCACGGCGATTATCGGGCCGTCGGGCTGCGGCAAAACGACGCTTCTCAAGACCCTCAACCGTCTCCTGGACGGAGAGGCCGGAGTGAAAATCGAGGGCCAGGTCCTGGTCGACGGCGAAAACATCTACGACCCCGGGATCGAAGTCACCCGGATTCGAAAAAAAATGGGATTGCTTTCGCAGAAACCGCAGGTCCTGCCGATGTCGATTTTCGACAACATCGCTTACGGTCCGAGAATCCACGGCGTCCGGAACAAGGCGAAGCTCATGGAGATCGCCCAAAAACAACTGGAAGCCGCCGGCTTGTGGGACGAGGTCAAGGACCGTCTCGGCGACCCGGCTTCGCGGCTTTCGGTCGGGCAGCAGCAGCGGCTTTGCCTGGCCCGGGGGCTGGCCGTCGAGCCGGAAATCATCCTGGGCGACGAGCCGACCTCGGCCCTTGACCCTCAGTCCAGCCGGATCGTCGAACAGCGCCTGATCCAACTCAAGGCCGATTACACGGTCATCGTCGTGACCCACATCCTTCGGCAGGCCCGCAGGATCGCCGACTACATCGTCTTTCTCTACCTGGGCGAGCTGGTCGAACACGGGCCGGCGGCCGAGGTGCTGGCCGACCCGAAAACGCCCCGGATGAAGGCCTATCTGACAGGCGAAATCAGCTAGCCTCACGCGGCTTAGCCTGCGTTTTCATTTTATGGGACCGTAAACGGTTTCCCAGCCCGAAACGATGATGTCCTCGTCGAATTGACCGGGCGGGTATTCTCCCTTCTGGTTCCAACCATTGAACTCGCCGTCCTTGCCGGGCGAGGCGATGAGATATGTGTCCGGCCCCGTCTTCTTGTACAGAATGTCGTGGCCCCAGGCGTCCTTGAGAGGCATGTCTTTTACGAAGTAGGGCGCCAGCGTTTCCCGGAGCTCCTCCCATGTCGAAGCTTGGGGGGATGTCCCCTTGTCGGTGATATAGGACTCGAGGGATATGGCGCATGTTTTCATCAAAGTCATGGTCTCGTTGACCTTGGCCTTGTCGCCCGCTTGGGCGAGGGCCGGAGCGGCCATCGCCGCGGCCAGACCGGTGGCGGCGGTCAGAGGCATCAGGGCCATGGTTGCCGGGGGCAGATTATGGCAGGACGTCCAGATGATGCCGTCATACCGGTGTTCCATGACCGCGAAGGCCTTCATGTCGCGCGGGAAGACTGAGAAAAGCGAATCCATGACGACCTTGTCTTCGGGTTTGGTCGAGGCGGCTTTTTCGACGATGTCGGCGTAGATTTTCCAGAGGCGGGGGGACATGTAGGAAAAGCCGTTGCCCTTGGAAGGGACATGGGCCCGGAGTTCCTTGAATTCGGCTTCACCGACCAGGCCGCCTTTTCCGGAGCGGGCCTGGAGGAGCGATTCGGCCAGGTCGGGATTCGTCGCTGCGATCAGAAACCCGCGGTCGGCGATTAGGCACGGCTCCAATCGGATCGGAACTTCGAAAACCTGGAATTGAAGCATCTTCCGGCCGTCTTGTTCGCTGAATGAGGCCATGGGGAGCTTTGTTTTCACCAGGTCGAAGAACGTTTCATCCTTTGTCCCGAAGACCAGGGCGAAACCCGGTTCGGGAATGACCGCGCCGGCGGCCTCCCCGGGAAGCTCGATTGTTTTTTCCCTGTCCAGGGTGACGATATATCCGATGGGTCCGGAAAGCGAGGCCAGAAGCTTGGGCAGGTCGACGCCCTGGGCGGCCAGCGTGGGCTCGACCTGGCCGACAACTTTTTGGATGTCCTCGATACCCGATGCTTCCAGCTCTTTCTTCAACCAGGCCCAGACTGCGTCGAGCTTGAGTTCCCCGAAGGCGGCCAGGGCTGTATCGGCGGGCAAAAGGTCGATTTCGGAAAGGGTGCGAGGTCCGGTCGGCGCAGCCTGCCACATCAATCCCGTGTTGTTTTCGGGATAATGATGAATCACCATCCGGGTTCTTTGAAGTCCCCCGGCCAAGCCGACATTGCTCAGGCCGGCTCCGGAGATCTCCTTTAAGCCCGACTTGCCGATGAGATTGAATATGAAGGAAAGAACTCCGGATTCCTCGTCGCCGATCGGGATGGGGAAGCCCTTGGCGACACGGCCGATCATTCCCTCGATCGAGCGGATGAGCTTTTCCGTGCTGAGATAGCCGTACAGATCGCCGCCCGAATCGAGATGCGCCGCGACCGGCGCGAAGCTGGTGGGCTCGGCAGGCTTCATCCTGTTGGGGAGCCGGGCCGGGCCGAAGACATACATCAGGGCCGCCCCGGCTAAAAGGCCGACGAGGACGAAAACAAAGGCTTTTTTCATGGGATCCTCCTGCGCTCTTGGTGCTTGAATTATGAGGGAATCAGGGAGAAAACACAAGGAAAAAAGGGGGCGGGAATCGCCCGGTCAAGTTAATGAGAACGGCCCTTTATGGTATCATCCGGACCTCGGAGAAGCGAGGACAAAGTGATCGACCTTGAAGGCGAAAAGAAAACCGGGCCGCCGTGGAAGGTCCGCCTGGCGATTATCGCCTTTATTTTCGTCGTGTTTGCCGGCGGCTTTTTCTTCACGGAGAATCGGAAGGAAGGCCGAGTGGTCGGCTTGATCACCATGTTTTTCGGCGGGTGCGCGCTCGGGCTCGTAAAAAAGCGAAGGGACGGCGGGTGCAAAAATCCCGGTCTTTCAAAGATCCTGGAAGGCCTGGCTCTCGGGTCGATGTTCGCTCCCCATCTTTGGCTTCTTCGGGAGGGGCGGGCGGCGGACATGCTGAGCGTCCATCCGCACGAGTCGATCGTGATCCCGGCGATGATTCTCGTTTTGTATTATTTGTTTCTCAAATACTGGTGATGATTTATCCTGGGACGGGCGGGTCGTCCGTCTCCATCTCGATTTTTTCGAGAATGAGCTCCAGCCCGTGGATGATTTCGGAGTCGGCCGCGCCGCAGGACGGGCAGGCCGGTATGAAATCGTCCCGGACGGATTCGTTGCCGCAGGCCCGGCAGCGGACGGTGAACGGCGGCTTGACCATCGCCAGGACGGCGTCTTCGGCGATCGTGCCTTTTTTGTAGATATCGAAGGCGCTCTCCAGGAGCTCCGGGACGACGCCGGCCAGCGCCCCGATCTGGATTTTCACCCCGGTGATGCGCCGGGCGTTGTGGGCTGCGGCTTGTTCGAGAAGCGTCTCGAAAATCGAGGCGACCAGCGAAAGCTCATGCATGGGGTGTGATCTCCGCGCGGGTTTGGAGGAGGAAAGCGACGAAGTCGTCCATTCCCTCGCCGGTCGCGGCCGAAACGATAAACACCCGGAGCTTCGGATTGAGGGCCAGGGCCTCGGCCTTGGCCTTTTCCATATCGAACGGGAGATACGGCCCGAGGTCGGACTTGGAAAGCAGAAGGACGTCGGCCGTGCTGAAGGCCTTGGGATATTTTTTCGGTTTGTCGTCGCCCTCGGGCGTGGACAGGAGGACGATTCGAAGCCGTTCGCCCAGGTCGTATCCGGCCGGGCAGACCAGGTTCCCGACGTTCTCGATGAACAGGAAGTCGATGTCGGTCGGGACTTGCGGCAGGACCTTGCCGATCATTTTGGCCTCGAGGTGACAGGCTCCGCCGGTGGTGATTTGCCAGGCCGGAACGCCCTTGGCCCGAACCCGCTCGGCGTCCCGCTCGGTTTCGATGTCGCCCTCGATGACGGCCATCCGGGCCCGGCCCTTGAGGCTGTCGGCCAGGGCTTCGAGCAGCGTGGTTTTTCCC